>ONPC01000190.1 GCA_900319565.1 uncultured Eubacteriales bacterium
AGTCGCAAAGAAACTGTCCGAGAAACTGGGCATTCCTTATTATGACAAAGAGATCCTCCAGATGGTCGCTGACGAAAGCGGTATCAAAGAAAGCTACTTCCATGTAGCGGATGAACGCGCCGGCGATAAGATCCTGTATAAGGTCATAAAGTCTATGGCACCGAAGATCTCCAGCCCTTCCGTGAACGGCAACATCCTTTCAGACGACAACCTTTTTATGTTTCAGTCCCAGGTCATTCAGAAACTGGCGGAGCAGGAGTCCTGCATTATAATCGGACGCTGCGCCGATGTGGTACTGAAGGACCATCCGAGAGTTGCGCGCATTTTTATCAATGCCGATAAGATCCCGCGCCTGCTTCGGCTGAAAGACCGTCTGGGTGTTGACACGAATAAAGAGATCGAAAAGATCATGAAGAAGACCGATAAACAGCGGGCGGATTATTATAATTACTACACCGGTAAAAAATGGGCCGATATGAATAACTACGACCTGATCCTGGACAGTGGTGTTCTGGGTATCGATACCTGTGTAGATGTGATCGCGGCTTACGCCGAGATCCGCGGTTTCAAGGAAACCGGAAAATAAACGAATACAGGTTAAAACATGAAAAAGAAATCCACACGGTTTACGATTCTGATTCTGAGTCTTTCCGTTACGGCCCTTTTGGTGATCGGTGCTGTCGTATTCCTGGCCTTAAAAGGTGGGTTATTATCGACAGTAAACACGAGAGAGACGCAGAGCGAGGTCGCCAATAACGATGAAACGACGCATATCGTGAGTGAACAGCCCGATACGGAGCCGATCATCAATGAGCCTTCGACAAATGCCACGATCGAAAGTGGACCGATCGAATCCGAAACCGTTTCCGAGGAGGAGTCTTCCGAGACCCCGACTCAGACCGAAGAGAATACGACTGAGGAAAGCGAGATCGTCTGGCCGCATGAACGAAAGGGAGTGTGGGCGGCTTTTTCGCATGCGGAAAAAGAAGAGGATCTGGATGCGTCCATGACACTTTTTTCGGATGCATCGGTTCCCGCCAAAAATGCACTTCGCCTGTTCGGCAAACAGATCAACCGACTGGTTTTCTTCAACGATTCTAAATCCGATTGTCGGATCCTTTTTGATCCTTCTGTTTCGACGGATGAACAGGAACCCGTTTTTACCATAAAACCCGGAGAGAAAAAAGAATTTCGTTTTACCGTCAAAGAGAATGTGACCGCAAATTATCAGCTGGCGTATTCCGGGAAGGCGGGAAACACCTGCTATATTCAGAACAATGAACAGCTCGTCCGGATCAATCGCGAATTTCCCATTTCGGAAGGAACGGTCGTTTCCATCGAAGGCGCGGCGTCCGCTTATGACATTCATGAACTGTATCAGTTGCCTCCCTGTGAGATCCTTTGGAAGGGCAGCGGCGTCACCGGCCGCTTTATCGCGCTGAATACCAATGCGACAAAATGGAACGATGAATTGATCGCCGGAAACTATCCGGTCGGCGGAGCCTCCGGCGTGGAGCTTAACAGCGTATCCATTCTCCCGGCGCAGAACGCTTTTACCAATCGCGAATTAAAATACAAACAGAGCGGCAACGCTTTCAAAGTCGCCATACCGATCGATATCGCACAGGAGGGGACGACGAATGCCCGACTGAACATATCCGCGAACGGCAACATTGAGCTGTCCGGAGAGGGAGCCAATCCTGACGGAACGGTAGACTTGTTTAAGACCGTGATCTGCAAGGTGACGAACCTCAAAGGCGAAAGCCACAGTTATCAGCTAACGGGCACATACGAGAGTTACAATGTTCCTGTCGTTTATATAACAACGAGCAATGGAAAGTCGGTCACCAACAAATCAAAATATATCACAGGCACGTTTTCCATGGATGCGGAAAATGTTCCGGGCGTCGAATCGATCCCGAATATGACCATGCAGATCAAAGGGCGTGGTCACAGCACCTGGAAGAAGGATAAAAAGCCTTTTACGATCAAATTTGATCAGAAAGTCAGTGTTCTGGGACTCCCCGCAAACCGTGACTGGGTGCTTCTGGCGAACTATTTCGATCCGACGATGTCCCGGAATTATATCGCGTTTGAGCTGGCCAGAAAACTGAATTTTGATTTCACGCCGACGACATTTCCGGTTCAGGTCATCTTTAACGGTAAGTATATCGGCATGTACTGCATCGGCGACAAAGTCGAGATCGCGACTTCGCGCGTGAACCAGACAGAGCATTCCGCTGCAGTGGATCGGGACTACCTGATCGAGGTTCGGGGCTATGAGTCCGGTTACCGCATGGGCCAGTCCGCATTTACGGCAGGTCTTCTTCGTGAGATCGCGATCAAAAATCCCGAGCCCGAAGAGATCACTCCCGAGCAGTACAAATATATCTCGGAATACGTCAAGGCGGCCAATGAAGCGGTCGTTAATCTGTCAAATTACGAGGATTACATTGACCTCGATTCGCTGATCGACTGGTTTATTATTACGGAACTGACTTATAACTGCGACGGCGCGTTTAACCGGAGCGTTTTCATCCAGAAAAGGGCCGGCGGCAAACTGACGTTTTCACCGGTCTGGGATTTCGATCTGGCCTTCGGAAACATCAGCAATCTGACTCCGGATTACGACACCTGGGCATGCTCGCAGAACGGTTTTTCCGATACGGATATCACCTGGGGAACGTACTTAGTTCAGGATCCGAAGTTCCGTGACCGGCTTCAGAAACGCTGGGAGCAGGTTCGCCAGACACTTCGGGCGACTGCGACACAGTCGCTCGCGACCATGCGCCACCTGATGGATAAGGCCGGCGACGCCAATTTTGCCATGTGGGTAACCCCCGGCGAACGTCTGGGCTGGGAGTGGGAGTTTGCTTCCAAATATACGGATTACAAACTTCATATCGGTTATATCGAAGTTTTCCTGGAGAAACGTTTTAATGTTCTGGATAAGGTGATCATTGACCGTGTTCCGATGCGCCGCTTTGTCGATGGCCAGATCCTCGGTGAGCCGATCCTGAACACGACGATGTATCCTTTATTTGAGATCCTGACGAAGCCGGGAGCTGTGGTTCCTCCGACGCAGGAAACGGAAGATGAGACGGAACCGACTTCCGATGTGACTGTGGAGACGGATACCGAAACACAAGAGGAGGCGTCTTCCACAGCCGAGATGCCTTCTGCAACGGAGGAACATTCTACCGCTGAGACTACGGAGATTTCGGAAATACCGGAAAGCCCGCCTGCCGAAACACAGACACCGCCTGCTGCAACAGCGGTACAGGAGACGACGGCAAAACCGGCTCCGGAACCTACGAAAGCAGTCGAAACAACGACCGGCAAAACGGACGGATCAAAAGCTGACAGCGAAGAAACTAAATAAGCTAATTAGGGACTGAATATGAGAAACGAAAGAAGAAGGACCCGAAGCGGAAGAGAAAAGATCCTATTTCGAAGAAATCTGATCATAATCGCTTCCCTCGTTATCATCGTGGGACTCGGTATCTTTTTTGTGATCAAAACAAAACAGGATCATTCGGATATAACACCTACACTGGATGTATCGGAACTGAACGGTCCGGAGCCGGATACGACGGTTTTCGACACGAACGCCAAACGAAAGCAGCATGTCAATGAGGTCATTGAGCAGGCGAATCGTATGATCATGGGCTACGATTATGACGGTGCGATCCGCCTTATCAAACAGGATCCGGACTACAAAGAAACTCTGGAACTTCTGGAACTGGTGGAGCATCTGGAGATGGAAAAGACATCCCTTCCCGCCTGGAATAACGGAACTAAGGTGACCCTCCTTGCATTTAACGCGATCGTACATGAGAGCCGCTTTGCATTTGACGGCGATGATACCGCTAAGAAATACAACAACAATAACCTTACGGAAAAAGAGTTCCGGGCCATACTGCAGAAGCTCTATGATTCAAATTATATCCTGGTGAATATGCACCAGCTTTCCGAGGAGAAGGACGTAAAACAGGCAGACGGATCCGTAAAACGTCAGCGCACGAAGAAGACTTTGTTTATTCCCGAAAATAAGACACCGATCGTTTTCGTGCAGCTGGATCCGAATTTCGTAAAGAGCATGCGAAGTGACGGATTTGCTTCCGGCCTGGTGATTAAGAAGGATACATTGACCGCACGATACGACAGTGAAGACGGAACGACCTACGGAGCCTTTGATTATATAACGATCCTGAATGAATTTATTGACGAACACCCGGATTTCTCGTACTGTAATGCGCACGGAGTGCTCGCGATCTCGCCTTCAGAGGGGATCTTCGGATATGATATATCCGATCCTTCCGCCGATGGATATGCCAACAGTATTAAACAGATCCAGGGAATACGCGACTACCTGGTCGGTAACGGATACGAGATCGCAAACGGAAGTTATTACAACAAAACGATCTATGATTTCGGTATCAATGATTTCAAGGTGGACTTCCTGAACTGGCAGAAAACCGCCGGCGTTTTGCTTGGGGATACCGATATCTATGTCTGGCCGAACGGCAAAGACAGCGGTTGGAAACTGTATTCGGATGACAAATACCAGTATCTGAAGAGTAAAGGATATCATTTTTACTGCAGTTTGATCAATCCGCAGGAACCTTACTGGGTGCAGATCTCCGATACATATTACCGCATGGGCTGGATCGACGTTACCGGTGCCCGCCTGTACAACGATATGAAGAATAACAAGACCATTTTAAAATTCTTATTTGATGCTTCCGAGATCTACGATACCGCCGGACGGCCGTTCGTTTATTAGAAGCAGAAAGGATAAATCGTGCCGAAACCTTTGATCAAATGGCCCGGAGGCAAAACTTCCGAGCTGGAACAGTTCATGCATCTGATTCCGCAATTTGACCGCTATATCGAACCTTTTTTCGGGGGCGGAGCGCTGTTCTTTGAACTGGCCCCGAAACGGGCATTGATCAACGACGTATCCGAATCCCTGATGGATTTTTACATCCTTCTTAGAGACCGTGACGAAGCGTTATATCAATACCTGCTTTCGTATGATAATTCATTTCAGAACATCCAAACGGTTGCGATGCAGCATTATGAAGACCTGTATCAGCTGTTTTTTGAACAGATCAATCTCGAAACGGATAAAGACAAACTCGGTGAGGCAGTCCACGGTCTGATCTACCTCATGGCCGATGATATCGCTGCAGGGTTTACCAAACGTCTGGTTCCGGATCTGGACCTGTTCTTTGATACGCTCGTCTATTACATGACAGATAAGATCCTCCGTCTGGCAGCGAATTATAAAAAAGCTCCGATGTCCCAGGAGGACGTAGAGGACAATCTGATCACCGGCCTTACCAGCGGTTACTATATGTATTTCCGAAATGTTTACAACGACCTGCAGTTAAACCGGGGCGCCAGGGAATCTATGTCGTATCGCTGCGCGAACTTCTATTTTATCCGGGAATACTGCTATGGCTCTATGTTCCGTTATAATTCGAAGGGAGAGTTCAACATTCCATACGGAGGCATTTCCTACAACAAGAAGAACTTCCGTCAGAAAGTCGACTATTTGTTCTCGCAGGAGATCTCCGATGTATTTGAAAAGACATCGGTCTACTGCCAGGATTTCGAAAGCTTTTTAGAGCGCATTGCCCCCGGGGAAAATGATTTCATGTTCCTGGACCCTCCGTACGATACCGAGTTTTCGGATTACGAGGGAAAGGCGTTTACAAAGAAGGACCACGAACGTCTGGCGGCGGTGCTCGTGCAGACGAAGGCAAAATTCCTGCTGGTGATCAAGAATACCGAATTCATTTACAACCTGTATAGGGAAGGCTTTCACATTCTGCGTTTCCAAAACCACTACCTGTATAACGTAAAAAGCCGGAACGACCGGGAAGCGGAGCATTTGATCATAACCAATATGGATGTTTCCGGGATCGTGATTCCGAATTCATAATAAGTATTTGATTTTGCGGTTGATATCCGCTATAATGTAGGCAGTACAAATACCATTTTCCGTGTTCAGTCACGGGATAAACAGAAACGGAGGTAGTATCATGGATCTTAATTCGATCAAAGAAGGCGCAATAAATATCGCGAAGTCCGTCGGCAAAAAAACGACCGACACCGTTGAGTCTGTAAAAGTGAAGGGTAAGGTTTCATCGGAAGAGAAGGCGATCAAGGCTACTCTGCTGGAGATCGGTAAGTTCGTTTGGGACCGTTTTGAAGAAGGCGAGATCGTTTCCGAGGATCTGATTCCTCTCTGCGAGACCATTCGCGATCATTATCACAATATCGAAACTTATAAGAAGGACCTCGAGGATAAAAAGGCCGGAAATACTCCGGAGGAAGAGCCCGAGGTAACCGATTCTGAGGACGAAGAGTAACAGGAGGACGGACATGCCCGTTGAATTGAACAGCAGTATATATAAGTCACCCGAAGATGCGAAGATCGCAGAGGTAAAAATGGCGAACGACGTTATTGCCATGATTGCAGCGATCGCAGCCGAAGAAGTTGAGGGCGTAGATTCTCTTTGGGGAAACACCGGTCATGAACTGATCGAAAAACTGAGTAAGAAGAACCTGGCGAAATGCATCATCCTGAATGTGAAGGATGGAAGCATTCGTATTCGTGTACGCATCGTGATCAAATACGGTTATGTTGCGCCCGAGGTATGCGCGGAAGTTCAGGATCGTGTTAAGACCGCGATCACGAATATGACCGGCATGAATGTGCAGGCGGTCGATGTTTCCGTTTGCGGAATGGAATTATCCTAAGGAGTTCTGCTACGATGAAAGCGACTATTCTCAGAACACACCTTTTCAATCTTTTGTTTCATTTGGGATTCTATAAAGATCCCGAAGAGGTGGAGCGTCAGCTTCGGTTATACCTGCAGCCGGCGGATAAAAAGAAACCTAAAAAGCAGGACGATGCCGAGATAACGGATACGGCCGACACGAAGGTCCATTGGTGGCGGATCGACGAGGAGGAACTCCCTGACCTGACCGAAGATGAGTTTGACACGGTCGAGCAGCGTTTCAACGATATCCGCGCGCATTTGCCAGAAATCGATGCGTCCCTGTCCGGCTATTTAGCTTCAGGATGGAAGATGGACCGTATCAGCAAGGTCGATCTGGCGATCCTGCGCTTGGCGATCTATGAGATCCGCTATGATGATAAGATTCCCGTTAAGGTAGCGATCAACGAAGCTGTCGAGCTTGCAAAACGCTACGGCGGAGACGAGTCTTATAAGTTTGTCAACGGCGTTCTTCATAAGGCGGTCACGGAGACGGAGTAATCCATGCAGTTAAACGTATACAGTGTATCCCAGGTGAATACGTACATTAAGGACATGTTCCGAAAGGATGTCTTTTTGTCGCGTGTTTGCGTTCGCGGAGAGATCTCGAATTGCAAATATCATTCTTCGGGACACATTTATTTTACATTGAAAGAAGGAAGTGTATCCGGCGCGGGCTTTGAAGCCGGCGCTTCTTCCTATGGTTCAGGATTTTCCGCTCTTTCATGTATCATGTTCGCCAGCCGTCGCTCAGGCCTGAAATTCGAATTGCGTGACGGCCAGAACGTCAAAGTGACCGGTTCGGTCAATGTATACGAACGTGACGGCAAATACAGCCTCTACGCCGACAGCATTGAGTTCGACGGCAAGGGAGACCTGTATCAACGCTATCTCGAGATCAAGGAGCAGCTCGAAGAGATGGGCATGTTTTCCGAGATCTATAAAAAACCGATCCCAAAGTATTGTCGTAAGGTCGGGATCGTTACTGCCCGGACCGGTGCGGCCGTGCAGGATATCATTCAGATCGCCACCCGGCGCAACCCGCATGTGGAACTGTTTTTATATCCCGCTTTGGTGCAGGGTGACGGGGCGGCGCAAAGCGTAGCCGCAGGCATTCAGAGGCTCGATGCCATGGGAATGGACTGTATTATCGTAGGGCGCGGCGGCGGATCCATCGAAGACCTGTGGGCTTTTAATGAAGTCGTTGTTGCGGAAGCGATCTTTGCGGCGCAGACACCGATCATTTCCGCCGTCGGTCACCAGACCGATTTTACGATCGCGGATTTTGTTGCCGACCTGCGCGCTCCTACACCATCGGCAGCTGCGGAACTGGCCGTGTTTGACTGGAATGATTTTTTGGAACTTTTGGAAGGCTATCGTTGCGATTTGGAAAGCCGGATGGACCGGAAGATTCTGAATTGTAAACACAGTCTGAATGAAAAGTATTTGAGTCTGAAGGCTCAGCATCCGGGGAAGATCCTGGAACGCCGCAAAGACTCGCTCAAACATATTCGGGAGATGCTGGATCAGATCATGAACGCACAAATCCGGCAGTTCCATTTGGACCTGAAACGTAAGGACGATGGCATCCGGACGCAGATCTCGCGCAGTGTGGATCAGACGAAATATCGCCTGTCCCTGCTGAGCCGTACGTTGGATGAAGCATCGCCGCTTAAAAAGATCGCTGCCGGCTACACGTACGCTGCGGACGCAGACGGACACGGCATCAAGAGCATTGACCGTATAAAGACCGGAGATCTGGTGGATCTTTACTTTATCGACGGAAATGCCAAAGCGCAGATCAAAGAGACACAGAGGAGAAGTCAGCATGACGATACAGGAAACATTGAATGAACTGGATGCCATCACAAAACGCATGAGTGAGACGGATTCGCTGGAGCAGTCATTTGCCGAATATGAAAAAGGAATGAAACTGATCAAAGAGTGCGCTGCGCAGATCACAGAGATCGAGAATAAGGTGCGCGTGCTTCAGGAGAGACCTGCGCAGGAAAACGCCGGCGATCCTGTATCCGGAGATGGATCTATATGAGTATAAATACCGAATATATCGAGGAGATGATAAGGGAATACCTTCCGAAAGAGAAGGGCTTCCAAAAGACCATCCTCGAAGCTTTAAACTATAGTGTTCTGGCAGGCGGTAAGAGACTGCGTCCTTTGATCATGCATATGACATACCGCCTTTTTTCGGATGCGCCGGTTCCGGTGGATCTGAAAGCCATGATGGTCGCTTTGGAGATGATCCATTCGTCCAGCCTGGTCCATGACGACCTGCCGTGCATGGATAATGACAGGTTCCGAAGGGGTAAACTTACGACCTGGGCGAAATACGAGAGCGAGGCGACGGGTGTTCTGGCCGGGGACGCTTTGATGATCTATGCCTTCGAAGTGGCTTCATCTGCCTATGCCAAAACGAAGAACCCCGAGCGCCTGTGTAAGGCGATCCATATTTTAGCGAACAAGACCGGTATCTACGGCATGATCGGCGGACAGACGGTCGATGTAGAACTGACCGGCCGGCCCATGTCGGCGGAGGAACTGGATTTTGTCTTCCGTTTGAAGACCGGCGCGCTTTTGGAGGCATCCATGATGATCGGAGCCGTTTTGGGCGGTGCTTCGCTGAAGGAAGTAGAGACCTGCCGCAAGATCGCGGAAAATGTCGGCATTGCGTTCCAGATTCGGGATGATATTTTGGATGTGACCGGAGACGAGGCTACGATCGGAAAACCGCTGCACAGCGATGAAAAGAATAATAAGACGACCTATGTTTCTTTATATGGTTTAACGAAAGCACAGGAGGATGTGGAGGCGCGGACTGAAGAGGCGATCCGCCTGCTCGGTACGCTTCCCGGCGATCATGATGCGTTAAAAGATCTGTTCAATTCCATGATTTCCAGAATCAAGTAGGTTCGGAGGCATTTGTATGTATTTGGAGAGAATACGAAAACCGAATGACATCCAAAAGATATCTCCAAAGAATTACAAAGTTCTGGCCAGGGAGATACGGGATTTCCTGATCGAAAGTGTCAGCCGCACCGGCGGACATCTTTCGTCTAATTTGGGTGCGGTCGAACTGACCATGGCGATCCATCTTTCCTTCGATCTGATGAAGGATAAAGTGATCTGGGACGTGGGTCACCAGTCTTATACACATAAACTTCTGACCGGTCGTCGGGAGGGGTTTAACAGCCTGCGCTCCTTTGGAGGCATGAGTGGTTTTCCGAAACGAGCGGAGAGCCCTTGCGATGCCTTCGATACCGGTCACAGTTCGACTTCGATCTCGGCCGGCGTCGGCATGGCCCAGGCACGAGACCTGAAGGGCGAGGATTATCATGTCGTTTCCGTGATCGGTGACGGAGCCCTGACCGGCGGCCTGGCTTTTGAAGCGTTGAATAACGTTTCCGCTGTAAAAGGGAACTTTATCATCGTATTAAATGACAACAAGATGTCTATCTCGGAAAACGTAGGCGGTATCAGTAATTTGCTCGGTAAAATGCGTACATCGAAGATCTATACCGGGATCAAAGAGAGTATTACCGGAAACCTGAAGCGCCTTCCGTCCGGTGAGGACATCCACGACGTGATCTCAAATGCGAAAGACAGTATCAAACAGCTTGTCGTCCGTGACGGCATGATGTTTGAGGATATGGATATAACCTATTTGGGACCGTTTGACGGTCACAATATCAATCAGCTGCTGAAGGCGTTTCGGACTGCAAAACAGGCGAAAGGCCCTGTTTTGCTACATGTACTAACGAAAAAAGGAAAAGGCTATCCTCTGGCAGAGGCGAATCCCGGAAGGTTTCACGGAATCGACCCGTTCGATCCGGCCACCGGTAAGCTGCTGAAAAAAGAGGAGAATGCCACATACACCAAACTGTTTTCGGACTGTATGGTTCAGCTCGGAAAACAAAAAAGCAATGTCGTTGCGATCACTGCAGCCATGACGGATGGAACCGGACTGAGCCGGTTCGCAAGGCATTTTCCGGAACGGCTGTTTGACGTAGGTATCGCCGAAGCGCACGCGGTCACATTTGCCGCTGGACTGGCTGTCGCCGGGATGAAGCCATATGTGGCTATTTATTCTTCGTTTTTACAGCGGGCTTACGATTCGATCTTGCATGACGTTTGCATGCAGAAACTTCCGGTCACGTTTGCGGTTGATCGTGCGGGCATCGTAGGAAAAGACGGAGAGACACACCAGGGTATCTTCGATCTGTCTTATTTGACATCGATTCCAAACCTGACCGTCATGGCTCCGAAAAACGCCTATGAATTTGCACAGATGTTCCTGTTTTCCGCATCGTTTGACGGGCCGCTGGCGATCCGTTATCCTCGCGGGGAGGCCATCTTGGATTATAAGAGTTATAATTCCAAGATCATCTATGGCAAGGCGGAGGTCATGCTTCAGTCGGACGACCATACGATAGCTCTTGTAGCCATCGGCTCCATGACTAAAACCGCCATGAATGTTGCTAAGCGACTGGAACAGGACGGTATAAATGCGACCGTGATCAATCTTCGGTTTGCGAAGCCTTTGGATCTCGAATGCATTCGCTCACTTAAGAATTACAAGAATATATTTACACTGGAGGAGAACGTGAAGACCGGCGGCATCGGTGAGCAGATCGCGACCTGTCTGCTGGAACAGCGTTCCCGCGCAAAAGTCCGTATCTTTGCGGTTCCCGATCGATTTATTCCCCATGGTTGTGTGGATGTTCTGATGCGGGAACTGGGGCTGGATCCGGATCATATATACGAAGAGGCCGTTAAGGCAGTGAAAGGATCGAAGACGGACCATGAATGAGAAAAAACGTTTGGATCTGCTTTTGGTCGAAAAAGGTCTGGTCAGTTCAAGGCCGCGCGCACAGGAGATGATCAAAAGCGGAGCCTGCGTCGTGGACGGTGTGTTAACGACGAAACCCGGTACATTTGTGAATGAAGACAGTTTGATCGTCTTAGACCGCGGCGAGATACCGTATGTCAGCCGGGGCGGCCTGAAACTGAAAAAAGCGATCGATACCTTTTCGATCGACCTTAAGGATCGTGTCTGCCTCGATATCGGAGCTTCGACCGGAGGGTTCACGGACTGCATGCTTCAGGAAGGCGCTTCGTTTGTATACGCGATCGATTCGGGTCACGATCAGCTGGATCCGAAACTCAGGAAAAACGATCAGGTCTGCTCCATGGAGGGCTTCAATGTCAAAGACCTTTCATTTGATGCACTTCCTAATAGAGCGGATCGCAAACGTCCTGATTTCGCGGCGATGGATGTGTCGTTTATTTCCGTCACGAAGTTGTTGATCCCGGTCTGTCAGACACTGGATGAACACGGAGAACTGGTATGTCTGGTGAAACCGCAATTTGAAGCCGGGCCTGCTGCCGTCGGAAAGAAAGGCATTGTCCGTGACCGTAAGGTGCATCTGGATGTTTTGATCCGAACCTTTAATTTTATCCGGCAGATGCCGGAGGATATACGCCCCGGATTTCTTTCCGCCACGTATTCGCCCGTACGCGGCGGCGATGGAAATACAGAGTTTTTATTCCACCTGAAGAAAGGAGAGCAGAGCATAGATTCTTTGCAGATCCTGGATCGTGTGGTGGAGGAAGCTCATACCTTTTATAATCTGTAAAACTATCTGCGAATCATTCGCTTTTTCGCATGAATAAGGAGAGACAACGTGAAGAATTTCTGCCTGATCGTCAACCGGTCGAAAGATATTGACCATGCGATCACAAATAAGATCACAGACTATCTTATGGAGCATGGTGCGAACTGTTATGCCCTGGATCTGCCTAATACTTACGAGGAGCGCAAGACCCATGCACTTGAACTTCCGGAAGATATCGACTGTGTGATCACGCTCGGCGGCGACGGTACGCTTATACGCGCTGCGCGTTCCCTGCTCTTAAGAGATATTCCGATCATGGGAGTAAACCTGGGCCATCTGGGTTTTTTAGCCGAGATCGATAAGGAGAGTTTACTGTCCTCGTTAGACCGGCTTCTGTCGGATGATTATCAGATCGAGGATCGAATGATGATCCGCGGAGCGATCTATAAGAACGGCAGGCAGATCGACGATGATATCGCCCTGAATGATATCGTTCTCAATCGTCTGAGTCATATGCATGTGATCGATTTCGATGTTTATGTGGACGGCGCATATCTGATGAACTATCGCGCGGATGGTATGATCGTATCCACGCCTACGGGTTCTACGGCATACAATCTGTCTGCGGGAGGCCCGCTCGTGGCTCCGACTGCACAGGTCGTGACCATGACGCCGATCTGTGCACATGCATTGAACGCGCGATGCGTGATCATTGATGCATCCGGTACGATCGAGATCCGGGTGAAGGCTACCGCCGGCGGAGTAAAAGAAGGTTGCGTTGTCGCTTATGACGGCGATCACATCGTGGATCTGGATGACGGCGACATGATCCGCATTTGCCGCTTTGACCGTTCGGTACGCCTGATCAAATTTGCACAGACCAGCTTTATTGAATTGCTTAGAAAAAAGATGCAATAGGAGACTGCCATGAAAGAGAATGCGCGTCAGAAAAAAATTCTGGAACTGCTTTCTTCAGGTCCGGCTCAAACACAGGTGGAGATCGTGAATTATCTTCACAAAGAAGGCTTTTCCGTCACGCAGGCTACGGTTTCACGTGATCTGCAGAAACTCAAGCTGAACAAAGTGTCTGAGAAGGGCAAAAAAAGTGTTTACAAGATCGACGAGAGTCGTCGTAATATAGGATTTACCGATGATATCAAGAAGATGCCGGAGCAGATGCGGCGTCTTCTTCGTGTGTTAACGGAAGGTTATTCGCATGCGGATGTGGCGCAGAATATCTTAGTTATCAAGACGGCATCGGGTATGGCGATGGCAGTTGCGGCCGCGTTGGACTCCCTGCATTTTGAAGAGATCGTCGGATCCATAGCAGGAGATGATACGATCTTTTGTGTGGCAAAAACCGGCGAAGAAGCTGTTTTACTCCAGAAAAGGATACAGGAAATCATTAAAACTGCCTTGACATAAGGAGGAACCATGTTACATACATTGCATATTGCAAATGTCGCTTTGATCGACCAGATCGATATTGAGTTTACTCCGGGATTAAACATCCTTTCCGGTGAGACCGGCGCGGGTAAATCCGTGATCATCGGTTCGGTCTCGATCGCTCTCGGCGGCAAATTGCCGAAAGATATCTTAAAAGATCCGCAGAAGAGCGGATTTATCGAGCTGGGCTTTTCAGTCGATATGAGTGACCGCTCTTTTGCCCGTCTGCTCGAAGATAAACAGATCGACGCTCCTGAGGACGGAGAGGTTCTGATCTCCCGTAAGATAACGGGAAATAAATCCGTCTGCCGTATCAACGGCGAGACGATATCGGCGGGGGATCTGCGGGATATCACGGACTGCCTGCTGGACCTGCACGGCCAGCATGAACATCAGTCGCTGCTGAAAAAATCCAAACATTTGGAGATTCTGGATGAATTCGGTAAGGCGAAGATCTTACCTGTTAAACAAAAGGTTTCAGACCTATATAGCACATATCGTCAAACGCTCAAGGACATCTTAGAAATGGATATGGATGATACCAAGCGTTTTCGCGAAATGGATTTCTGTGAATATGAGCTTTCAGAGATCGATGCGGCGCATTTGGTCCCGGGAGAAGAAGAAGACTTGATGGCAAAGTTTAAAAAGGCAAATTCCGCTGCGGAACTGGTACACGGTTTGTCCGAGATCTATGACGAGATCAATGCTTCCCGGACTTCCGCATCGGAGGCCGTTGAGCGCTCCCTGAAGGTGATCTCGCATCTGGTAACTTTGGATGAAGGGCTTACGCCGATTCACGATGAACTGATGGATCTGGAAAGTCTGCTCCACGACGTTTCGCTCGATGTGAATTCCTATCTGTCCGGAATTTCACAGGACGAAGAACTGCTGGGGAGTCTGCAGGAGCGTCTGGATCTGCTCCATGACATGAAACGTAAATACGGAAACACGTATGAAGAGATCATGGCGCACCGTGACGAATGCGAAAAAAGGCTTGCTTTCCTGAAGAATTACGAAGAGAGAAAGAACGCTTTGATCGCGCAGAGATCCAGACTGGAAAAAGAACTGGAGGCTGCCTCGAACGAACTGTCCGAATTACGGAAAACCTATGCAAAGAGTTTCGAAAAAGAATTGAAGGCCGGCCTGGTAGATCTGAATTTCCTTACAGTCGAATTCGAAGTGGCTTTTGATAAGACAGCGGATTTCACATCGAACGGAACGGACGATGTCGATTTCATGATCTCCACGAACCCGGGTTCTCCGATTCGTCCTTTAGCGCAGATCGCATCCGGCGGTGAACTGTCACGTATTATGCTGGCCATTAAATCGATTATGGCGCGTACCGATGATGTCGATACGCTGATTTTTGATGAGATCGATACCGGTATCAGCGGCCGTACTGCGCAGAAAGTAGCGGAGCTGCTGGGGAAAATATCGAAAGACCGCCAGGTGATCTGCATCAGTCATCTGCCGCAGATCGTATCCATGGCAGACACGCATTTCCTGATCGAAAAAGATGCCGATCAAAACGGAACACATACCGATATTTCTGTCCTGGATGAAGAAAACAGTGTGAAAGAGATCGCCCGGATGCTCGGAGGTAAGGAGATCAACGACCTGGTTCTGGAAAATGCACGCCAGATGAAGCAGATGGCGAGATTAGAAACCCGCGCGTGATGTTTACATCTCGCGGGTTTTGTGTTATAGTTAAATGTGGCTCACAATCAGCATGAGCCGGAAAAGGAGGCGCCTGTGAACATGGATCTAAAGAAACAACCGACGGTCTGCGTCATCGGCGGCTCGGCAGCGGGTATGGCAGCGGCGATCTATGCCGCGCGCGGCGGTGCCCGCGTAATACTCATAGATGGAAATGAGAAACTCGGACGCAAGATCTACGCGACCGGGAACGGTAAATGCAACTTCCTGAATATCGATCAGGACCGTCGCCATTTTCATACGTCCGGAGATCCTGCATGGATCGCCGAAGCGCTGGATACGTTGGAGCCGGATTTTGTACTGCAGTTTTTTAATGAACTGGGCCTGCCGGCGGTCGTTCGGCATGAGTCGTATTATTATCCGTCCAATGAAAGCGCTGCGTCGGTCGTTTCATGCCTGGAGGATGAAATACAGCGTTTGCAAGTGCAAGTGATCCTGGCGGATCGCATGCGGACATTGACCGCGCAGAACGGCCGCTACAATGTTTTGCTTCGTTCGGGTCTTGCGATCGAAGCAGATCGGGTGATCCTGGCCATGGGCGGGAGCGCTTCGCCTAAGTTTGGAAGTGACGGCAGCGGATACTATTATGCCCGTAATTTCGGCCATACGATCGAAGAAGCGCTTCCGGCGCTATGTCCGTTAAAACTCGAGGAAAGCGGCGCTGTTTTTTCCGTATGGGCGGGAACGCGCGTTTCGGATGCCTGCGTCACTTTGCTGGCGGATGGGCTTCCTGTCTGCTCGGAAAGAGGAGAGATCCTGTTTACGAATTATGGAGTCAGCGGTATTCCCGTCTTCCAGATCTCGGGCAGGGCTGCGATCGCGATCGAGAAAAAGCAAAAGGTCAGCATTGAGATCGATGTGGCTTTGGATACCGAACCAACGGATGCCGCTGAAGTGTATTCCGAATGGGAGCCTTATTTCGGCGATCGTACCGTTGCGGATCAGTTCTCGCGAATCTTCCCTGCGAAACTGATCGATGCGCTGAAAAGTATTCCCGATAAGAATAAAAAGATGTCAGACATTGGCCCGGCTGCTTTCGGTAAGGCGCTGGATTCACTTAAGCACATCCGCTTTCGCGTATTTGACACGATGGGGTTTGAACATGCCCAAGTCAGCAGCGGAGGCGTATGCATAGCGGAGATCGATCCGCGAACCATGGAATCGCGTCTTGCGCCCGGCCTGTATTTGGCTGGCGAGCTGTTAGATGTTTACGGGGATTGCGGCGGATATAATCTTCAGTTTGCGTTTACGACAGGTGCTATTGCCGGACGGTCCGCCGCCCAAAGATATGCGGACGCAGAGGAGGATGCTTTATGATCCTTCTCAAACAGGTAAAACTTCCGGTCGGCCATACGAAGGCAGAACTTGAACGCGCGCTTTCCGAAATCTCCCTGCGAGCCTTTCAGACCGCTTATAGTTCTTACGTGCTTCGAAGAAGGTCGCTTGATGCCCGGCGTAAAGGCGGCGCGGAAGTGTCCTATGTCTACGAAGTAGCTCTTCGATTTGACGGATGGAACGTCGATAAGCAGAAAAAACAGGCTGAACGAGCATCAAAGATCAAAAAGATCAATGCCGATATCTCTTACATTCCGGATGATGCCGAGACCTATTCTTTTGAAGAAAGAGCGAAACGACTGCGCCATATTTTGGACCAAAACGCAGCGGCCATCGAACTTCCGAGGGTCACGGTCGTCGGTTTCGGCCCTGCCGGTATTTTTGCTTCTTACCTGCTTTCCATGGCCGGACTAAAACCGGTCGTCTTAGAACGCGGTCAATGCATGGAAGAGCGCACCCGCACGGTCCGGGATTTCTGGAAGAGGACCGAAGAGTTTGAGAAACGCCCGTTAGAGGAGATGTCCCCCGACCCCGAAAGCAACGTTTCGTTTGGTGAAGGCGGCGCCGGAACTTTTTCCGACGGGAAGCTTAACACGTTGATCAAATCCAATAAAGATTATCACCGGTATGTTCTGGAGACCCTGACAGCCTTCGGAGCCCCGGAAGATATATGCATCAGTTCGATGCCGCACATCGGCACCGACTGCCTGAGCCGCGTGATCGTCGATCTGCGTAAGCAGATCCTGGCGCAGGGCGGTGAAATTCATTTCTCCACACGTGTGGATGACTTTATTTTTGAGGATGGTCGTCTGACGGCAATAAAAACTGCGAATGGCGGGATACTTCCTGCGGATCGATGCATCCTTGCTGCCGGACACAGCGCGCGCGATACCTTTCGCGTCCTTAAGTCTAAGAGTATTCCGATGGAGCCTAAGCCGTTTGCTGTCGGCGTGCGTGTTATGCACCCGCAGACCATGATCGACCACGATCAGTACAAAGGCGCGGAGCAGCAGTATGATCTGCCTGCGGCATCGTACAAACTGACGGCCAGGGTCGGAGCCGGGGATACGGCGCGCAGCGTTTACTCTTTTTGTATGTGTCCCGGCGGTTATGTGGTCAATGCTTCTGCGCAGGCCGGACGCCTGGCGATCAACGGAATGAGCGACCACGCACGCAACAGCGGCGTTGCAAACAGCGCGATCGTCTGTAATGTGGAACCTTCCGATTTTCCTTCGGATGACATTCTGTCCGGAGTCCATTTTCAGGAAGCGATCGAACGGGATGCTTTTTCAGCCGGAAACGGCGCGATCCCGACGCAGCGCATGGGGGATTTCCTGAAGCGGAAAGAGACCGAAACGTTTGCATCCGCTTCGGAAGAAAAACCGATGGAACCCATGACGAAAGGCGGTTATCGCTATACCGATCTTACCGCAGTGCTGCCGGATTTTATCGGTCAGGCGATCCGCGAAGCATTGCCCGAGTTTGAAAGAAAACTGCCGGGATTCACACGCCCGGATGCGATCGTATGCGCGATCGAGAGCCGTACTTCTTCACCGGTTCGGATCCTTCGGGATCCGGACAGCCTGCAAAGCAGTTTTGCGGGTCTGTATCCCTGCGGAGAGGGCGCGGGCTACGCCGGAGGGATCACCTCCGCGGCGATCGACGGATTGCGCTGCGCAGATAAGATCATCTGCGAAGTTTTGGACACGATCGATAAAAAGAACCAGATGGAATTTCAGGAGCTTAAACAATGAATAACCGAGAACTGTTAAAAGATAAAAAGAGGATCGTTATTAAGATCGGTTCCTCTTCGCTGACACACCCCGAGACAGGGGACATGAATTACAATAAAATGGAGCAACTGGTACGCACGCTTGCTGACATTCACGGAATGGGTAAGGATGTCGTATTGGTTTCCTCCGGCGCCATCGCCGTGGGACGTAAGTCCATGGGCTTAAAGCCGGAGACGCTGAGCCAGCGCCAGGCGCTCGCCGCGATCGGCCAGGCGCAGCTCATGATGACTTACCAGAGACTGTTCTCGGAGTATAATCAGAAGACCGCACAGATCCTGATGACGAAGAGCACCATGACGGACGACCTGAACCGTAAGCTCGCGCAGAATACGTTCGAGGAACTGCTTCACATGGGCGTGATTCCGGTCGTTAACGAGAACGATACGGTATCGACGTATGAGATCCAGTTCGGTGACAATGACCGTTTGTCCGCGATCGTTGCGGCATTGATCCATGCGGATCTGCTGATCCTTCTGACCGATCAGGACGGCATGTATACCGATGATCCGAATAAGAACCCTGAAGCGGAGTTCATTGACATCGTACCATATGTCAATGAGACTTATATGAAGATGGGTAAATCTTCGTCCAGCAGCGGCGTCGGCACCGGCGGCATGATGGCGAAACTGGTCGCTGCCAGAATCGCGACCGGATCGGGAGCGGACATGGTCATCACGAATGCGAACCATGTCGAAAAACTGCTCGACATTTTAAACGGTGATCAGATCGGGACCCTGTTCCTGTCACATAAAGATCCCGACTTTGATATTATGGATTGTTTGTCCGACGACTGATCACGCTGTTGCATGATCCGTTTGATCCCCCACACAAACGATCGAAAGGAAACACCGTATGGATATACGAATCATACCCAATAAAACCGATGTGGATTGCAGAAGCCTCAACGAAGAATGGCTTCTTCTGATCAACCGGGAGAAGATCACAACAAATATCGGTACCGGAATCGTCCCGTTTTCGCGTATCTATTATTACACGTATAATGTTAAAAGGAATGTCCGCGAGGAGATACTCCCGGATGTTTCGAAGTATGAGGTGGCCCATTTTTCATTTGCCGAAAAAAACTGCCCGTACCTGTACTACTTTACGATCAATTTCGATCACTATCCGAATTCAACGTTTACGTTGTTTCGCTATAATGCACAGGATATGACCTGCAGTGAAGTCTATCGCTACGAGGATAACCTGAAGGAATATGTGCTTTCCAAACATCTTTCGGTATTTGTACTGAACGAGAACTATATTATCATGCAGTTCGAATACCTGAAGGAAATGGCTTCGGGTATTTCGGGCTACTATGAATATGCTTCCTTCCTTTACGACATTTCTACCGGAAAGAAACATCAGATCCGCCAGGACAATATCGAAAAGTACGGTTTGCAGACCATATTGCCCATCGTACCGAATGTCTGTGCGTTAAAGATCGGTTACCCGGTTCTTCCACAGGGCGCCGGAAAGGAAAGGCTCACAAAGGAGGAGGCAGCACAGGAGGAGTTGTGCCTGGTCACCATATCCCAGTTTATTTCCGATATTATCATCGGAAGCAAGGGGCTGACACGGGAACTGATCGACAGCGTCTATTACGAAGAGAGCATTCTTCATGTCAAAAGGCATGGAAAATACCTGATCTATACGAAGGCGCGTCTGTTTGATAATTCGGTCGATACCGTGTTTTACCAGTTCTCCACGAAGGAGGTGCTCGTGGTTCGTAAGGAAAATGCTTCCGGCAAAGAAGACAATTCTTCTTTCTTCAGCCTGGCCGGACGTCCGTGCGTAGCGCATTATACGTCAAAACTTCTGGAGATTTTGGATGTGAAGAATAAGGAGATCCTGCTCCGGCTTCCGAAGGATTCGGAGATCGTGGATATCCTGCATGATTATATTGTTTTGCAGATCGGCAAAAAAGGCCTGATCACTGCACAGAAGACCTATGAGATCTACCAATATCCCTCGGTCAAACTGGTTTCGAAGCTGAAAAGCGAGTCTCTTAAATGCATCAGCCAGACCGCTTCCGATATCAATCTGCTTACGAAATGACCGTTTTAAATTCAGACGGAGGAACTGTTATGGATGAAAAGAAGATACGCCGAATCAATGAACTGGCGCATAAATACAAAACGATCGGGCTGACCCCCGAGGAGACAGAAGAGCGGGATATCCTGCGTAAAGAATATATAAAGGCCTACCGGGATAATCTCCGCGCGCAGCTGGAAACGATCAAGATCGTTCAGCCCGACGGCACCGTGATCGATGTTAAGAAACGTCACGACGAAAAGTATGGAACCGCCGACGATGAACCGAAGGTGGCCGACGGAGAGTGCTGATATGACATCTGTGGTTGAAGAAAAGAAAAAACTTCGTAAGCAGATGAAGACGCTTCGCGCCGGAATATCCGAGGAGGATCTTACAAAGCACCGCCTGTTGCTGACCGACCGGTTTCTCAAGATTTGCAGCGAAGGGGCTTTCGTGGCCCCTTTTTGGGAGGGCGTGCAAAAGCCTACCGCTTTGTTTTCCTATCTGGATGTAGCGGGTGAAGTTCCTACCCGTGGAATGATCGATATCGCCCTGATGAAGGGAATACCGGTTTTTCTGCCGAAGACCTATCCGGACGGCATTATGGTATTTGTTCAGGTGAACGACCTGAGCGACCTTACAGAAAGCCGGTATCACATTCCGGAGCCCGAAATCCTTCCGGGAGCCTCCCGCATCGTCTGCAGACCAGAGTTTACAAAGATCGTCGAGCGTTTGACCGGCAGTGAACTTGAAGTCAGCGATATAAACGATACGGCATATCAGAATGCATGGATGCTGGTCCCCGGACTTGCATTTTCCGAAGAAGGCTATCGTCTGGGATACGGCGGAGGTTATTATGACCGCTATGTAAAAGACGCTGCCTGCACGACTGTTGCCATGGCCTATGATTTTCAGATCTTTCCCGAGATCCCGAGGGAAGCGCATGATGCAAAATGCGACAATATGTTGATTCTAAAAACCCTGTAAAGAGGTTCCCTTTATGCTAAATGAAAGAGATCTATCCGTATACGAATCTCTTCCGGTCGTTCCGGAGAACGAACCGGACCGCCAATTTTATTATATGGCGCAGATCCGCAAACTGGTTAAAAAACGCGAAGACGAACTGGGACGCCCGCTGACCGCATACCATCTGGTAGTCGGATGCCAAATGAATGCAAAAGACTCGGAGAAGCTTCTCGGAGTTCTTTTGGAGTGCGGATATACCGAGACGGACAGTGAAGCGGATGCGGATTTTGTTATTTATAACACCTGTTCCATTCGAGAAAACGCAAATCTGAAGGTGTACGGCCGTCTCGGAGTATTAGGCAGTAAAAAGAAACAAAACCCCGAGATGATCATTGCCCTGTGCGGCTGCATGATGCAGGAAAAGACTGTGGTCGAAAAGATCCGGAAGAGTTATAAGTTCGTCGATATCATCTTCGGTACCCATAATAATTTCAAACTGCCCGAACTGCTGTATCGCCGTATGGTCAATAAAGAGCCAGTTGTCGATATCTGGGAGGATACCACGATGATCGTGGAAGACCTTCCGGCAAAACGCGTTTATCCGTTTAAATCGGGCGTCAATATCATGTATGGTTGCAATAATTTCTGCACATATTGCATCGTTCCTTATGTCCGCGGACGGGAAAAATCCCGAAAGCCCGAAGAGATCCTCGATGAGGTTCGGCGTTTAGTCGCCGACGGTGTGGTAGAGGTCATGCTACTCGGACAGAATGTGAATTCTTACGGCAAGAACCTCGAAGAACCGATGACGTTTGCGCAGTTGCTTCAGAAGGTCGAAGAGATCCCCGGTTTAGAGCGGATTCGCTTTATGACCTCGCATCCGAAGGATCTTTCGGATGAACTCATTGAGGTCATGAAGAATTCAAAGAAGATCTGCAGGCATTTGCATTTGCCACTGCAGTCCGGAAGTTCAGATGTGTTGAAGCGGATGAACCGCAGATATACAAAAGAACACTATATCGAACTGGCAGAAAAGATCCGTCGCGAGATCCCGAATATAGCCCTTACAACGGATATTATCGTCGGCTTTCCCGGCGAGACCGAGGAGGATTTCGAGGAGACCATGGAGGTCGTCGAGCGTATTCGCTACGACAGTGCATTTACTTTTCTGTATTCGAAACGGACCGGTACGCCGGCAGCATCTTTTGAGGATCAGGTTCCGAAGGATGTTGCACAAAAACGGTTCGACCGTCTGCTTGAGAGAGTTCAGTGCATAGCTGCGGAGCAGTGCCTGAAGGGAGTCGGACAACGGGTGGATGTTTTAGTCGAAACCGTTTCCGAGGAAGATGGAAAATCTATGGCCACGGGCCGTATGAGCAATAACACGATGGTCCATTTTGAAGGTGGGGAAGAACTGTATGGACACATCGTTCCCGTACAGATCACAGAGTCGAAGGGTTTCTATTATTACGGAACGCTTTGTGACTGACTGCGGGTAGATTTGGAGGTATTTCATGACACCGGTTTCCAAATTATCTCCGATGATGGAGCAATATATCGAAACCAAGAACAAGTATAAGGACTGCATTTTGTTTTATCGCCTGGGCGATTTCTACGAAATGTTTTTTGATGATGCGCTCACTGCGTCAAAAGTCCTCGAGATCACGCTGACTGGCAGGGACTGTGGATTGGAAGAACGCGCACCGATGTGCGGAGTTCCTTTTCATGCTGCAGAAGCTTATATCAATAAGCTGGTATCCGCGGGGTACAAGGTCGCGATCGCGGAGCAAATGATCGATCCGAAACTTGCAAAAGGGCTGGTTCCGCGCGAGGTCATCCGTGTCGTAACGCCCGGAACCATTCTGAGCGCACAGGCTTTGGATGAAACGAAGAACAACTATATCATGTCCATCGTATACACAGATCGAAATTTCGGAGTTGCCGTTTCGGATGTTTCGACCGGTGATTTTTCGATGACCGAGATCGGTTCGGAAAGTGAACTTATGGATGAGATCTGCAAGTTCAATCCGGCGGAGATCATCTGCAACGAACCGTTCCTGATGGCGAATTTTGATTTTGAGACATTAAAAGGGCGCATGCAGGTCGCGATCAGCGCACTGGATGTCAGCTATTATGAAGAGCATCGCTGTAAAACTACGCTGCTTACGCATTTCCATGTCGCTTCATTAGATGCGCTGGGACTGGCCGGATATGACAGCGGCATGATCGCCAGCGGCGTTCTTCTTTTGTATTTATACGAGACACAAAAGAACCATATGGAGCATATCACGCATATTCGTCCCTATGCGACGGGCGGTTTTATGCTCTTAGATACCTCTACGCGGCGCAATCTGGAACTCTGCGAAACACTGCGCGATAAGCAGAAGCGCGGAACACTGCTTTGGGTCTTGGATAAGACGAAGACTGCCATGGGAGCACGACTTTTGCGGCGCTATATCGAACTTCCGCTTTTGTCTGCAGAAACGATCCGGAAGCGTCAGGATGCGGTGGAAGAACTGGTGCTCAATTACATTGACCGCGAGGAGATCCGGGAGTATTTAAATCCGATCTACGATCTGGAGCGTCTTTTGGGCCGCATCAGTTATAAGACGGCAAATCCCAGAGATCTGCTGGCTTTTCTGCAGTCCCTTTCGACACTCCCGTATATTCACGACCTGCTCTCGCAGCGTTCGAGTGCGTTGTTTAAGGAACTGTCCGAAAACTTTGATGACTTGCAGGATCTGAAGGATCTGGTGGAACGTGCCATTTGTGAAGATCCGCCCATATCGGTCCGCGAGGGCGGCATGATCCGCGAGGGCTTTTCGGAAGAAGTCGATACACTTCGGCGTTCAAAGACGGAGGGCAAAGACTGGCTGGCCGAACTCGAAGCCAAAGAACGTGAGGCCACCGGTATCAAAAACCTGCGCATCAAATTCAACAAGGTGTTCGGCTATTACTTTGAAGTAACGAATTCCTACCTCAACATGGTCCCGGATTACTTTATCCGCAAGCAGACCCTTACGAACGGTGAGCGTTTTACGACGCCCAAACTGAAGGAACTGGAAAATGCGATCCTGGGAGCCGAAGATAAACTGATCTCTTTGGAATACGAACTGTTCTGCCAGGTGCGCGATCATATCGCTTCGATGGTTGAACGGATTCAAACGACTGCGCATGCGGTGGCCGTTACCGACGTGATCGCGTCTCTGGCAACAGTAGCGCAGCAATCGAATTACATTCGCCCGAAGATCAACGAAAAGGGCCTCATTGATATCAAGGGTGGACGCCATCCGGTCGTAGAGAAGATGATGTCCGATAAGATGTTCGTGGAAAATGATGTTCTCCTCGATAATCATAATAACCGTATCGCGATCATTACCGGTCCGAATATGGCCGGTAAATCGACCTATATGCGGCAGGTGGCACTGATCACGCTGATGGCGCAGATCGGTTCGTTCGTTCCTGCATCGTCCGCCGATATCGGTATCTGCGACCGTATCTTTACACGCGTAGGCGCCAGTGATGATCTGGCCAGCGGTCAGAGTACCTTTATGGTCGAAATGAATGAGGTGTCGAACATCCTCCGGAACGCAACACGCAACAGTCTGATCGTTCTTGATGAGATCGGCCGCGGTACCTCGACGTACGATGGCATGAGTATCGCGTGGGCGGTCGTCGAATATATCAGCGATACCAAACTGCTGGGGGCTAAAACACTGTTTGCCACGCATTATCATGAGCTGACCGAACTTGAGGGCGCGCTCGCCGGTGTGACCAACTATTGCATCGCCGTGAAGGAACAGGGGGACGACATCGTCTTTTTGCGTAAGATCATCAAGGGTGGAGCGGATAAAAGCTACGGTATCCAGGTGGCTAAACTTGCAGGCGTTCCCGACGCCGTCATTCACCGTGCGAAGCAGTTGGTGGAAGAACTTACGGACAATGATATCGCCGTCCGCGCGAAAGAGATCGCCCAGGCAGGACTCGGTAATAAAGAGAAGAAGAGGATCCCGAAGGAAGATGAGGTGGATTCCAATCAATTGACCCTGTTTGATACCGTCAAAGAAGACGAGATCATTTCGGAGATCCTCGGAATGGATATGGACAATATGACACCCCGGGATGCATTTAATGCTTTATGCAATCTGCAGAACCGGTTGAAGAATCGGATATAGGAGGTTCGACATGGGAGTGATACAGGCTCTGTCACAAGAAACGATCAACCAGATCGCGGCCGGTGAAGTGATCGAACGTCCGGCTTCGATCGTAAAAGAGCTCGTGGAGAACGCGATCGATGCGAAAGCGACTTCCGTTACCGTTGAGATCAAAGAAGGCGGCATGTCCCTGATCCGCATTACCGACAACGGATGCGGAATCGACAAAGAAGACGTTAGGATCGCGTTTCAACCGCATACGACCAGTAAGATCCGTTCGGCGTTGGATCTCCTTACGGTGTCCTCGCTCGGGTTCCGCGGGGAAGCGCTTTCCAGCATTGCGGCCGTGTGTCAGGTCGAACTCATGACGAAAACCGCGGATTCGATCTCCGGCACCTTATATACCATCGAAGGCGGACAGGAGAAGTCCATGCGTGACGTCGGAGCTCCGACGGGAACAACGTTTTTCGTACGAAACATTTTTTACAATACGCCCGCGCGGCGTAAATTCCTGAAATCTGCCCAGACCGAAGCCGGCTATATTACGGCTATCATGGAAAGCATTGCGCTGTCCCATCCCGATATATCGTTTCAGCTGATCGTCAACGGGCAGAACAAACTCTATACGAACGGCAGCGGCAAAATGGCCGATGCCTGCTACAGCATTTTCGGACGCAATGAAGTCGCGGACTTTTTGGAACTTCCCGAAACGAAGGTCGATGACCGCTTGAAACTGACCGGTTTTATTGCGAAACCACACCGTTCCCGGGGCAATCGCGACATGGAATACTATTTCATCAACGGTCGATATGTGAAGAGCAAGATCCTGGCGGCCGCGATCGAAGAGGGGTATCGCGGTTTTCTGATGCAGCACCGGTATCCGATCGTGGCGCTGAACCTGACGGTTTCGCCGGAACTGATCGATGTCAATGTGCACCCCGCGAAGATGGAACTGCGTTTCCGCAACGAAGATGAAGTCTTTCGTCTGGTACGGGACGCGATCATTGCCCGTCTAAAGAAGCAAAACCTGATTCTGGATTCGGATGAGGACGAAGAGGAAGACGATAAGAAAACAAATGCTCCCGCGCCGGCACCCGAGCCGTTTTTGAAAGCGCGTGAGGCGGTAAATCTTAAGCATTCACAGTCGATCCGCCCGGACTATGTAACTTCGGACTTAAAGTCTTCAGCCGCCGAGGTGAAAAAGACCCTGGCTGCGTATGAAGGCGCTGCTCCTAAGCGAGAAGAGGCAGAGAGCGCATCGGAGCTGCTTCCGTTCGTTACCGTGCCGGACAGCAAGACTGAATATGATGTGATCCGCAGAACACCCGAAGCTGAAGAAGAGACAGAAACAGTTGAAGAAACGGAGAATACTGCTTCAGATGCGGTGATCGAAGAAAAGTCTTCACCGGCGCCGGCCGATATCTTGTCGGAAACAAAGGGAACGTATCGCACGGTTCCCGTTGAGACTAAGGATGAAGAACAGGTCACTTTGTTTAACGATGAACTGCTCCGTAAAGAATTAAAGTCCAAACATAAACTGATCGGCCAGATCTTCGAAACATACTGGCTGATTCAGTTCGAAGATAAACTTTTGATCATGGACCAGCATGCGGCGCATGAAAAGGTCCTCTACGAAAGAAATGTCAAATTCTTTCAGGAGAAAAAGGCGGAGTCCCAGTATGTCAGCCCTCCCATCGTGCTGCATATGACACATCGCGAGCAGCAGTGCCTCGAGACTTATCAGTCCTATTTCGAAGAATTCGGTTATGAGATCGAGAGTTTCGGTAGCGATACCTACGCGATCCGCGCTGTCCCTTCCAATCTCTACGATCTGGACCAGCAGGAACTCTTTATATCCCTGCTTGACGAGCTTATGGACTACTCGCCGCTCAGAACCGAGGAAAACGCCAAATCCATGGCATTTTCCCTGTTTATCACGAAGCTGGCGACCATGGCCTGCAAGGCGGCGATCAAGGGCAATATGTCGATTTCTTTTGCTGAAGCAGATAAACTGGTCGACGACCTTTTGAAACTGGACAATCCTTATATGTGCCCGCACGGACGTCCGACCCTGATCTCCATGTCTAAATATGAATTGGAGCGTAAATTTTCCAGAAAGATATGATGAACAAAAAGCCTTTGATCGTTCTGACCGGGCCCACGGCCGTCGGGAAGACCGAACTCTCGATCCGCATCGCAGAGCGCTACGGCTGCGAAGTGATCAGTGCGGATTCGATGCAAGTTTATAAATATATGGATATCGGATCCGCAAAGATCCGGCCGGAGGAGATGCGGGGGATACGGCATTATTTGGTCGATGTTTTACGACCTGAGGAGGAGTTTTCCGTCTATCGCTTCGTCCGGATGGCGAAACAGGCCATGGACGAGATCTACAGTCATGGAAAGATCCCTTTGATCGTCGGAGGCACCGGCTTCTATATTCGCGCACTCCTGTACGATGCCGAATTTACCGAGGAGAGCGCGGATTCTGAGATCCGTACGCGTTTAGAGCAAATCGCTTCCGAGATCGGGCCTGAGGCGCTGCACGAGCGCCTTAGAGAGGTGGATCCCGAAAGCGCGAAGATCATTCATGCGAACAACGTAAAACGCGTGATCCGGGCGCTGGAGTTTTATGAGCAGAACAAAAGTCCGATCTCCGCGCACAACGAGGAACAACGCGCGAAAGAGTCGCCCTATAACTTTTTATATTTCGTCCTGAATATGGACCGCAGCGTGCTTTACGACCGGATCGAACAGCGCGTGGATCAGATGGTTTCGGAAGGACTTAAGGCAGAGGTCGAGCGTCTTCGTGATATGGGATATTCCCGTGAATTCGTCTCCATGCAAGGCCTGGGGTATAAAGAATATCTGGATCACTTAAGCGGCGAGATCAGCGAAGAAGAGGCGATCTACCGTATCAAACGCGATACCAGACATTTTGCGAAACGTCAGTTGACCTGGTTCCGCAGGGAGCGTGACGTGATTTGGCTTGAGAAACATATAAGCGCGACAAAAGAAGAGGAAGATGCGGAGACGAAGAGACTGCTTGAAGAGATCGACAGTCATGTTCGCTCCGTGATCGGTTAGGAGTATGGTTTTGGATAATCAGTATTTGACAGATATTTATGAGAGACTCGGGATCTCCCGTGCTGTTTACGAGAGTGGAGAGCGCGCTATGGAAGCCCTGAAAGACCGGTTCGCGAATATCGACCGGATCGCCGAGTACAATCAGCTTAAGGTCCTTGCGGCTCTGCAGGAGTGTCATGTAGGCGAAAGCGATCTGATGCCTACGACCGGCTATGGCTACAACGATGAGGGCCGTGATAAACTGGAACGCGTCTATGCAGCGACGTTTCACACCGAAGACGCGATCGTTCGACCGCAACTCATTTCGGGCACACACGCGCTCACAGTGGCCTTATTCGGCGTTTTACGTCCGGGCGATGTGATGCTTTCCGTTGCCGGAAAACCCTATGATACGTTGGATGACGTGATCGGCATTTTCCGAAAAGCGGATGGTTCGCTGCGGGATTTCGGCGTGACCTACCGTCAGGTGGACCTGAACGAGGCGGGCGAACTGGACCTGCCTGCGATCGAGGCGGCTGCATCGGAACATCCCAAGGTCGTCTATCTGCAGCGATCCAAAGGCTATGCGACCCGGAAAACTTTTTCCACGTCGGATATCGAAGAGATGGTTCGTGTCGTTCGAAATGTGCATCCGCAGGCGATCATTATGGTCGACAACTGCTACGGTGAGTTTACCGAACTTCGCGAGCCTACGGATGTGGGAGCGGACCTGATCATCGGATCCCTGATCAAAAATCCCGGCGGCGGACTGGCTCCGGTCGGCGGTTATATTGCGGGCAAAAAGCAGTACGTTGAGATGTGCGCGAACCGTATGACCAGCCCCGGACTCGGAAAGGAAGTCGGACCGAACCTTGGTACCATACGAAACTTTTATCAGGGCTTCTTTTTGTCGCCGACGGTTACAGCCGGCGCGGTAAAAGGAGCGATCTTCCTGGCGAAACTGTTTGAAGATCATGGCTTTTCGGTATTTCCCGCTTCTTCGGAGGAACGGTACGATCTGATTCAGACCGTAACATTTCATGAACCTCAGGGTGTGTTGGATTTCTGCCGCGGGGTACAGGCAGCGGCTCCGGTCGACAGTTACGTTACACCGGAACCGTGGGACATGCCGGGCTATGACGCACAGGTGATCATGGCAGCCGGAGCTTTTGTTTCCGGTTCTTCGATCGAACTTTCCGCCGACGGCCCCATGAAACCTCCTTATACCGTATATTTCCAGGGCGGCCTGACGTTTGAACACGCGAAGCTTGGAGCCTTGAAAGCGCTTGAAGAGGTTCTGAAAAATCATTGACCGGTTTGTTTTTACGTTTTGTCAAAACCGACTGCACTAAAAATGCCACTATACATCAGACCTGAAATATGATAAAATTATCAGTGCTGAACGACCGTTTTTCCCCTTTCAGAGCAGAAGGAGAAAAATGAAACACATGGCAATGAAAGAGATCCCCGTAGACCAGCGTCCGTATGATAAGTTTGAGGCCTTTGGGCCTGCGGCGCTCACAGAAGTTGAATTACTGGCGATCCTGCTCCGTTCGGGACATCCGGCAAAAAACTCACTGGAACTGGCCAGAGAGATATTGGAACTTCCCGAAGTAAACGGTGTGGGTGGCCTGATGAATGTTTCCTATCACAATCTGACCGCGATCCGCGGAATCGGGAAGGTGAAGGCCATTCAGCTGCTGACATTGGCAGAACTTGCACGCAGGATCATGAAATGCAACAACGAAGCATGCCGACCGAAAATAATCGACCCCGAATCCGTTGCCTCCCTGTTTCGCGCCGATCTGGCTTTCTGCCGGGTCGAACAGGTCTGGCTGACCTGCCTGGATACGAAAAACCACGTTCTGGCACGGGAGATGATCTCGCAGGGCACGGTACATTCGACCTTGATCTCACCGCGCGAGATCTATATTTGCGCGATGAAGCATGGAGCGGTAAGCATCATTCTGGTTCACAACCATCCCAGCGGGGACTGCACGCCGAGCACCGAAGATATGGAACTGACCATGCGCACGATCGAGGCAGGAAAGAACCTCGGGATCGAACTTTTGGACCATATTATTATCGGCGGCGATACTTATTACAGCTTTAAGGAACACGGAGTATTCAAATGAAAAAGAGAAGACTGGATTTCCTTTTTTCAATTAAATACATTCTGCTGATTTTGACCATTATCTGTCTGGTTTCTTTGGTCATTACGTATTCGAAGGGTGATTCGATCGGGGTCTATAAGACCGCGGTCTCAAAGGCGTTTTCACCGATATCGAATGCGATCACCGGGATCGGAGATCATTTCTCCGACCAAAAGAAGTTACGGACGGAAAAAGAAGAACTTCTCGAGCGGATCGAGCACCTGGAGGAGGAAAACCGCCTGTTGCAGGATCAGCTCCGGAAGTATCAAAGCGATTATTATTCACTGTCCGAGATGAAGGAACTTCTGAACATCAAGGATGATTTTTCCGGCTATCCCATGGTCGGCGCTAAGGTGATCGCGAAGGAGAACGGAAACTGGTTTTCCAAATTCACGATCAACCGAGGCAGCAACGACGGGATCGAGAAGGATATGAATGTGGTAGCCGCAGGAGGACTGGCCGGCATCGTAACACAGGTGGGGCCGGATTATTCGGTCGTAACATCGATCCTCGATGACCAGATGAATGTAAGTGCCATATGCCGTTCGTCCCGTGCTTCCTGCATGGTCATGGGCGATATCGACGCGATGTCCGAAGGGTATATCCGCCTGATGTACATGAAGAAAGATGCGGACATCCGTGAATTCGATGAGATCATAACGGCACCTACCAGCAGTAAGTATCTGCCGGATCTGACCATCGGTTATGCCGTCCTTTTGCAGACCGATCCGAACAACATGACCATGTCCGGTTATCTGATCCCTTCGGTCGATTTCGAAAACATTGAAAACGTAATGGTGATCCTGAAACTGAAGCAGTAAAACGGATCCGGGTATGGAGAGTGAAATGAAACGTTTTTTGATTCAAGGGCTTCTGATGGGAGTATTCGTTCTCCTGCAAGTCAGCGTACTGAACAGGATCCCATATCTGAATACAAAACCGAACTTAATACTCATCTACACGTTTTCGGCCGGCCTGCTGCGCGGAAGCGTTAATGGCATGCTGACGGGATTTTTCGGCGGCCTGATCATGGATGTGATCCTGGGACAGTACATCGGCTTTTCTTCGCTGATCTATCTCGTTCTCGGGTTCCTGACCGGGCTTACCTATCAGCGCCTGACTACCGATGTGCCGTTGATCCCCATCCTCACGGCATTTTTCTGCGAATTGTTCTATCATTTGTATATTTACATTTTCCGGTTTCTCGTACGAAACCGACTGAACTTCGGTTCGTATTTCAAAAATATCATCTTTCCGGAGCTGGTATTTACCGTCGTTGTCTCCATCGTTTTGTTCGGCCTGCTTTATTACGGCAACAACCTTTTGGAAGAGAACGAGAAAAGGAGCGCTTTGAAGTTTGTTTAAGGAGATACTGAAGATCTGCAAGGAGATCATGCAGCGGTTCTTCCGTTCGCGTTTGTTCCCTGTCATGCTGATCTACTTACTGTTATTCATAGTGTTGATCACACGATTGTTCCGGCTCCAGATCGTGGAGCAGAAGGAACATATGGATAACTATATCCAAAAATCCTTAAACACGATCACTACGAAGAGCACTCGGGGCAATATATATGATCGAAACGGCGTTATTCTGGCAAAAAACAATCTGGTCTATTCGGTAACATTGAAGGACACCGGAGTATATATTAAGCAGGCACAGAAGAACCAGTGGGTATACGAACTGGTCACACTTCTGGATTCCTGCAATGAAAGCTTTGAGAGCTATCTGTCCCTGGGCTTATCCGGTTCGGATAAAGAAGGCGAGATCTATACATTTACATCCTCCACGGAGGCGCAGAGACTGCGCCTGCTTCGTGATGTTTACGGATTGCAGAACACCTCCCAGCTAGACGATGCTGCCGGAAAGTATCCTTCGTCCGTTTCTGCGGATGAAGTCGTGAAGATGCTGGAGAAAAAGTTTTATTTTGAACGCTGGGTCGATGAGGAAGGAAACCCTAAGGTCGTTTCCCCGGCTGTCAAATTAAAAATGCTGAATATCCGTTGGGCTTTGTTCAACATGCGTTATACAAAGTACAAATCGATCGTGGTCTCGAGTAACGTGAAGGAACACACGGTCTCCAGCGTGCTGGAGCACGCAGATGAGATCATCGGCGTAGATGTGGAGGAAGAGTATATCCGCGAATATCCGGACGGACAGTATTTCGCGCATATCATCGGTTATACCGGTAAGGCCAGCACCGATCAGCTGGCGGAACTGCAGCTGAAGGATCCGAATTACGAGTACGGCGACATCATTGGCCGAAGCGGTATCGAGGAACTGATGGAGCTGAATTTAAAGGGTACGAAGGGCAAAAGGTCCATGTATCTGGATGCGGCCGGTAAGGTCATCGAGGTCATCAGTGAGGAACCTGCGCAGGTCGGAAACGACGTGTATCTGACCATTGACCACGATCTGACCATCGCCTGCTACCACATTTTGGAGCAGACGCTGGCTTCCGTTATATGGGATAAGATCGTTTTTGAGGATGTCGATACGAGCCAGATGGACTCCGATGATATCGTGATACCGATCAAGACCGTATATTTCCAGTTGATCAACAACAACGTCCTGTCCACGTCGCATTTTGCGGATCCCGGGGCGGGAGATGAAGAAAAAGAGATCTACGAAGCATATAAAACCGAATATGCGAATGTGGTCTGTGCGGTAAAAGAGCAGCTCTCGGAGAATAACGACCAGAAGATGAACGATCTGGATGATACGCTGAAAGACTACATGATGCTGATCTATACCTATCTGAGTGATGAAGCGAAGATCATTCAGACCGATCGGATCGACCGCAATCATCCGAAATACAAGCAGTTTATCGCAGGCGAACTTTCGCTTCATGATTTCATTTATGCGGCCATTGCCAATGAATGGATCAATACTGCCGCATTTTCCGATCTGGGAAAATATGTAAACGGCGATACGGTTTATGAAATGATCCTGAACGATCTGTTCGTAAAACTGGAAGATTATGAAGATTTCTCTAAGCGTATTTATAAGAACCTGATCCGGGATGAAGTGATCTCAGGTTCGCAGATCTGTCTGGCTTTGTATTCTCAGAATGTTCTTATGTTTGATGCCGCGAGCATAGCGACATTGAAGAAGGCGGATGCAAACCAGACCTATGAATTTATGCGGGATTGCATTAAGAACATCAAGATCACGCCTGCCCAGCTGGCTCTGGATCCCTGTAACGCTTCATCGGTCGTTACCGATGTCAAGACCGGTGAAGTTCTGGCGATCGTTTCCTACCCGGGATATGATATCAACCGATTTTCCGGAACGGTGGATGCGGCATATTACAGTTCTTTGCTTCGGGATTCATCCAATCCTTTGTATAACTATGCGACACAGTCCCGTACCTCACCGGGTTCCACCTACAAGATGCTCACTTCGATCGCCGGCCTGGAAGAAAAGGTCATTACCCGCGATGAACTTATTGAGTGCCTTGGTGTGTATGATAAGGTATCTCCGGCGCCCCGTTGCTGGATCTATCGTCATGACAATGAATCCACGCACGGTCCTTTGAACCTGGTCGGCGGTCTGGCGAACTCCTGTAACTATTATTTTTATGAAGTCGGTTACCGGTTGAGTTCGGATGCGAAGGGCAACTATAATGAGACATTGGGCCTGGCACGGCTGAAGACCTATGCGGAGAAATTTGGCTTCGGATCGACATCCGGCATCGAGATGGATGAGACGACGCCCATGGTATCGGATGCATTTCCCGTGCTTTCCGCGATCGGACAGGGTACCAACAACTATACGACGGTTCAGCTGGCCCGTTATGTGACCGCGATCGCCAGCAGCGGTAATCTTTACTCGCTGTCACTGATCGACCGTGTAGCAGACGCGAACGGCCGGACCATCGAGGATTTTACGCCGCAGATGCAGAAGATCGAAGGCGTGTCGCCGGAGTCATTTCGTACGGTTCAGGAAGGCATGCGCGCCGTTGTGCGTGAAGGTACGGTCAATTCGTATTTCCGCACATCGGATATCGATATCGCGGGAAAGACCGGTTCCGCCCAGGAAGACGTACACCGTCCGAACCATGCGCATTTCGTAAGTTTTGCGCCGTATGATAATCCCGAGATCGCCGTTACCGCATCCATTCGTAACGGTTATACATCTGCTTATACGGCCATGCTGGTTCGAAATATTTATGAGTATTACTATAATGAGATCACTCTGGATGAGGTGATCCGCCGCGGAGCTTCCAACAGCAACAGCGGTGAAGTCGGCGACTGATGCCGATCCTGATAAAGAGAAAAGGAGGATCCGATCGTGAGTGTTGTGATCGCAGTAACATCCGGTAAAGGCGGAGTCGGAAAAACGACTCTGTGCGCTAACCTCGGTTATGCTTTGGCTTCCTTCGGGGCTAAGACCATAGTCGTTGATCTGGACACGGGTCTGAGAAATCTGGACCTTCATATGGGAACGGATATTCAGGTAATCAATAATCTGATGGACATCGCCGAAGATCGCTGTGAGGCGGAGCAGGCCATGGTCGCGATCAAGAATGTTTCCGGCCTGTACATGGTAGCAGCTGCACAGACCCGGTCGAAGAGTGCACTGACAAAAGCTAAACTTTCCGAAGCGTTAAGCAAACTGCGTCCGCTCGCGGATGTGATCCTGTTAGACTGTCCCGCGGGGATCGACAATGGTTTTATCGAAGCGGCTGTCCTGGCAGACCGCGCTCTGGTCGTGACTACGCCGGACCGGACTTCTGTCCGTGACGCAGATCGTGTGATCGGCATTCTGGGTTCCGAGCAGATGCATTCGATCGACCTCGTGGTCAATATGGTTCAGAAAAAACTGATACGCAAACAGGCTTGCATGAGCGTTGAAGAAATCGAAGAGACGCTGCATGCCAACCTAATCGGAGTTATACCGATGGAAGTGAAGATCGCGCAGGATAATAACCTGGGCCGGTTCACTTCCAGGTCCAAACACGGAAATGGTAAGATCTTTCGCAAGATCGCTGCCTTTCTTATGAAAGACGTGGATCTGGGCGGCTTAACATCCAAAGATAAAGAAGCCGGTAAAACTGCATTGAAAAACTCGGAAATTAACACAGATAATGCGGATGTTAATGAGAAGGATACATCAGATATCCCGAAACAGGAAGAAGAGAACAAATAACCGAACCTAAATCAGGAGAAAGGAGGAGGACATGTTTAAGAAGTACAACATTAAAAATCTCAATGTGCGGATCATCATCATCGTGCTCCTCCTTTGCGCCATCGGAGTCCTTTTGATACGAAGCGCTACGATGGATAATATCGACTATGAGGGAATGCCGAAACGTCAGATCTTCGGTATCGTCGTCGGCGTAACGGTCATGGTCGTTATGATGCTGATCGATTACAATCTGCTCTTTAAAACATGGCCCATCGTTTTCCTGGCCAGTTTTATACTGCTTTTACTGGTTCGAGTTTTCGGTAATACGACCTTGGGCGCGAAGCGCTGGGTCGATCTGCCGCTCATTGGCCGTTTGCAGCCTTCAGAGTTTTCAAAGATCGCGATCGTTCTCAATCTGGCCGCCATACTGCAATACCGAAAAAAGCATGTGAATTCTCCGCTGACCTGGGGCATGATCGTGGCGCTGATTGCGCCGCAGCTGCTTTTGATCGTAACACAGCCCGATCTGTCCACGACCATATTGTGTACATTGGTCATCCTTACGATGATCTATGTTGCTAAACTCAGTTATAAGATCATCGGAATTGCGTTGGCCGTCGTGATACCTGCAGGCGTATGGTTTATCTATTCGTTACTGAACGGTGACAATCTGTTCCTGAAACAATATCAGGTGAACCGAATCCTTTCGTTCGTGGATCCCCAGAAGTACCAGGATAAGATCTATCAGCAGGAGAATGCGGTCATGGCGATCGGAAGCGGCGGCTTCTGGGGCAAGGGCCTCAATACAACCAGTTTTGAATCCGTTAAAAACGGTAACTATCTCTCTGAGGCACAGACGGACTTCATTTTCACCATCGGAGGAGAGGAGCTCGGTTTTGTCGGCTGCATGATCCTGCTCGGACTTATGATCGCGCTGATCATCGAGATCATGATCCTGGCGAAAAACGCCGACAGCCTTGGCGGCCGTCTGATCTGTGTCGGCGTGTCCGGTTTCTTTGCTTACCAGACTTTCATCCATGTGGCTGTAAACCTCTGGCTCATGCCGAATACCGGCCTGCCACTGCCGTTTGTAAGTTACGGACTCAGCTCCATCATCAGCAGCTTTATGTTGTTGGGGTTGGTCCTGAATGTCGGCCTGCAGCGAAAGAAGAAGGAAAAGAAAGAAAGCATATTCAGTGATCTGTAAAAGGAGGAAACATGAACATAGGATTGATAGCGCACGATGCTAAAAAAGTATTGATGCAGAACCTGTGTATCGCATATCGGGGCATCTTGATTAAACATACCCTGTATGCGACTGCGACGACCGGCTTGCTGATCGAAAATGCTTCCGGCCTTTCCGTGAATAAGTTCAATGCCGGACATTTAGGCGGCGAGACCCAGCTTGGAGCCATGATTGAAAACAACGCGATCGATATGGTGATCTTTTTGCGTGACCCTCAAAACGCGAAACGCGGCGAACCGGATGCACATGCGGTGATCGCGCTTTGCGACGTACACAGTATTCCGTTGGCTACAAATCTGGCGACTGCAGAACTCCTGATCAAAGCGTTGGAGCGCGGCGACCTGGATTGGAGGGAGGCTTACAAATAATGCAGAAACTCAATCGATCCCTCCGAAGGAAAGCGAGTCTGCTTATGACCTTGCTTTTAATGCTCGGAATTCTGTCCGGTTGTGGTTCGAAACCGACGATCCTGAAGCCCTACGAGCCTATGGATGCGACCAAGAGTTCCGAGATTTCCCCAACTGCCGAAAAGGCTGCGATCAAACGCTTAGACGGCGTATCGGGCAATACACTGCTGATCAAGGATGACAGTGCCTATGATTCGTCCCGTATCTCTGCGCGTCAGGCACTTTTGGTCAATATAACGAGCGGGGAGGTGCTGCTCAGCAAACAGGCGCTCACCGCGATTCCCGCAGGGAATTTCACAAAGCTTTTTGCTGCATATGTCGTTCTGAATAATGAAGAGAACCCGCAGCGTCAGGTATCGATCTCGCAGGACACTTATAATTTGCGCAGTGATCTGGTCCGTTGCAAGTTCCAAAAAGACGATGTATTTACGGTTCAGGATCTTTTGTACGCCAGCTTGATGTACTGCGCTAACGATGCAGTGATCGCCCTTTCTTCGAGCCGTCCCGGCGGGAGCATCTCGGCCTTTGTAAATGAGATGAATGCGCTTTCGGACCGGCTGAACCTCAAATCCAGCGGTTTCTCCAATGCGTATGGTTATCCCAGCGGAGAGGGGAGGCAGGAGACCACGCTGCTCGATGTGTACACGGTCCTTCGCGAGATGATCGATAACTATCCTGCATTTTCCGAGATCATTAGCAAACCCGTCTATTTCTGTACCTATTACAACAGTAAAAGCGAACCTTTGAGCGCCAGCTGGTCCAGTTCGCTTCCGTACTATAATTCGGAAGAAGGTTATGACCTTCCGGAGCATCTGGAGCTGCTCGGCGGCATTTGCGAACCGGCTGCATCGATCCCTTCACAGATTTTCTGTTTGTTTAAAGACGCCTACGGAACACAATATCTTGCGATCCTGGCGGGCTGCAACTCCTATGACGACTGTTATGAACAAATGCAGAATCTGGCCGGCTATATTCCGTCGATTTATTAAGGAAATGCTCTTTTTTGACTTTTTATGTTGCAATCCACGCCGGTTTGATGTATAATTGAACCATGGTTGAGACGTGAAAGTTGAATACAAATTAAACGAAAACGGAGGACTAGAATATGATTGAAATTATAACCGGAAGAAAAGGAAAAGGTAAGACAAAATACCTTCTCGAGAAGGCGAATCAGGCGATGGAAGAAACGAGCGGAACCATCTGCTACGTGGATAAATCCACGAAACACATGTATGAACTGAATAATCAGATCCGACTTGTAAATGTTTACAATTATCCGGTTTCCACCTATGAGTCGTTTATAGGTTTTGTATCCGGTCTGATCGCACAGGATTACGACCTCGATAAGATCTTCTTTGACAGTTTTCTTACCATTTCCGGACTGGAGAGCGATATTTCCCGTCTTTCCGAAGCCATTAGTACTTTGTATTCCATGAGTGAAAAATTCCATGTTTCCTTCGTCCTTTCCATTTCTCTGGACGAAGCTGACCTGCCTGAGTATATCAAGCAGTTCGTAACATTATCACTGTAATCAACTAGATCGGTAAAAGCAGCTACAACCGAAAACGGATCGCTGCATAGATAAAGGGGTGCGGTTTCGCAGCCCTTTTCTAAATGGAAAGGGATCCAAACCGGACGAAAGGAGGTGGAAACGTTGAGCCGCAGATCAGAACACCATATTAAGCATTCGAAAAACGATCTGAGAAGTCAGAGAGCCATGAAAAACGACATGTATCTGCCGTACTGGGCTTTGATCGCCCTGGCAGTCTGCATCCTGTATTTTGCGGTCTCCGTATTCCGCCTGAACGATCACCGTTCGGTTTCCTCCTATCAGGTGATCAGCGGCAGCAACAGTACTTCCAATGTCTATTCGGCCGTGATCCTACGGGATGAAACAGTGGTCAACAGTCCCATGACCGGATATATGAACTATTATACCAAGAACGGAGAGCGGATCGGAGCTTCTTCGATCGTCTGTTCCATGGACGAAAAAGGGGATTTCTTCAAAAAGATGGAGGAAGAACTGAAGGCCAGAGAGAGCAACGACCTGACAGATGAAGCTTTGAAGGGTTTTCAGGAGGCTCTTTCCTCCTTTAACCAGA
>ONPC01000161.1 GCA_900319565.1 uncultured Eubacteriales bacterium
AGTCCCTCTTCGGACAGTTCAAACAAACTTGCGATATTCGCGTAGACTTCCGGCTTCTGACTCATCAGGAAGTACATATACGCCTCTGCATGGCCGATGATCTGTACCTGATCGTCCGTCAGGCCGCATTTCTTCGTCGTCGCCAGAATGCAGTCTATGATCCGCGCATCCAGGACCCGCAACGTAAATACGAGGCGCCGGATCGGTGCGTGATCGAATTTTTCACTCACCAGACTGATGACCTTCCGGATGAAGATCTCCAAAAGTTCCGAAGCCTGATACGTTACATCCTCCAGCGTAGCCACACCGCTCTTGCGGGACAGCCGGATCAGTTTGTCGACCATGATGCCATCACTTTCGAGCGCGGTCTTAAAACCGTCCGAACCGATGCGCCATTCGTCCCGGCGGCGGCACTTGCAGACCACCGTGGGGATGTCGCCGAATTGCGCCACCTCGGGATCGGAAAGCGGAATCACGATGGGCTCAGCGGTCTCTTCATCGTATACGCACACCTGTGTATAAGTGTCGCACAGATCAAATCCGATTAATAATCCGTCCATAACCTTCTCCCACTTCACATGACATCAAAATACTTGTTGATCAGTTCATTCTTAGCCTCGAACGCGAGCAATGCCTCTTCGAGACGTTTATCCTGTCCCTGCGCGTACAGCGTTCCGATCTGATTGATCGTATCGAACACGCTCCCCTGTCGCACAAAGGACATATCATTGGCCAAAACTTCTTTCTTAACGACCACACTCGTCGGTCCGTCCGCGCCGTCCCGCTCCTCCACGATGGAGTAATTCATGGTCTCGTCCGCAAACAGCACTACCTGCGTCACGAAGATTCCGTGGTACATCTCCTTCATGGCGACCACATCCTCGTGGCTGCTTCCGGACATAGTGCCGTGCAGGTAAACGCGGCGTGCATTCTTCGTACGGTGCTCGAGCAGGAACTTTCCGTTCAGTTCCGCCGGGCAGGACACCTTGGTCCACAGGCGGCCGTAGAAACCGAACATCAGGCCCTTCTTACACAGGCGATCCAAAATGGCCTCGCAGTACGACAGCTGCTCGCGCGTCAGGTGCTCAACGCTCGAATAGTAACACAGCAGGGCAATGTTGCACAAATCCAGATCCACATACGGGCTGTCCTTCAGCATGCAATAGTCTTCCATGACCGCGAAGATACGTTCTTCCATCGGTTTCTCCAGAACGAAATACCGATAGGAGCAGACCACGTAGTACGCGCGCTCGAGCATCTCCGTCACCTTCATCTGGCGGCGGTAGATGTCATAGACATCGTCCAACTGATCCCAGTCGCCGGAGAACAGTTTCTGCGCCAGAATACGCTCTGCCATCTCGCCGCACGGAATCTTTTGGCGGTTCGCCTCGAACATCACGCGGCACATCATATCGCTCGGTCCGTCATAGTAGGTCAGCAGATAGACCAGCGTTGTGGAATTATAAACATTTTTCGAAAACAGATACAGGCACAGGTAGCCCAGGTGTTCGTCCCCTGCCGCGCCTGCGGATTTGATCACGGACGAAAGCACCGTGAGCAGGCTCTCGGGAGCCAGGCCGTTGATACCGGAAACCTTGATATAACTGTAGACTGCATCGTAGTTGCCCACCTTCACCAGGCACTCCAGGGCCTTGCGGCGGTCCTGATAGGACAGCGTCGACAGATCGAGCTGCTCCAGAACTTCTTTTTCGATGTTGCCGCCGGCCAGAGCGACGTCGAGCAGTTTGGATACGATGCGGAGCCTAAACTGCGGATTGAGTTCCGCCACGTGGTACATCTCCCGCAGAAGATCCACTTCCTCCTGCGTCGGCTCTTCTTTAGCCAGAACTTCCTTCGTGCGGCGCAGGCGGAACATAAAGTGTCCCGGGTAGACCTTCTCGCAGGTCTCCATGAGCTGCCGGTCCTCGAACAGAAGTTCCTTCGTGTAAGGCACATCCAGATAGCGGTGTCCAAACGCGTCGATGAAGAAGATCATGCAGTTATCCATGAACAGAGGCGCACAGCAGATGCCGTTTTCGAGCGGCAGCGTGTCCTCGTAGTTGAGTTCCGGATAACGAAGCACCATGGACTGCATCTTCGGGTTGCTGCAGGAGAATTCGTACGCCATGAGCAGGTTCGGAAGCACCTTCGCCAGGCGCTCGTCAATCATTTCCTGCACGATCAGATGGCGGTACAGCGGAACCAGTTTGCGGCTGATGCGGCCCTCGAGCAGCTTCGTCAGCGCATATTCCTCCATCATGGGACGGTATTCACGGTACACCGGGCTGTCCTGCGGATAGAACATCAGAACGTTTTCGTAGAGTTTCTCCTGAAGGTCGTCCTTCATGTTATTGCTGTAGGTAAAGAACAACAGAACTTCCTTCGGGATCGGTTTTTTATAATCTGCCGGAAGGCAGTACATATAGACTTCATTCAGGGATGTGATGGCCAGATGGCGCTCCACGCCCATCTCATACCACGGGAAATCCCGCTCGCTGCGGTAACCGCTGCGAATCAGGTAACCCAGCAGCATCTCCAGCATGGCGTCGGTCGGATATTTTTTACACAGGAAGACTAAGAGGCGTCGGGTGAACGGCTTATACTGCTGTTCATGGGCGGCGGCGCGCGCCACTTCCACACTCATCTCCTCGGACAGCAGGCCCTTGCGTGCTCCGAAGTAAACGACCTGAAGTTCAAACGAGTTCAGGACGCGAAGCAGATCCGGCTGGCTGCGGTAATGCTCAACAGCGAGCAGGTACAGCAGCGGGCTTCTGCAGCCGTTCTTATACAGTTCCTTTAAGCGCAGCAAAGCAAGGCTGGAATTCTCCTTCAGGGAAGAATCAACCTCCATCAAAAGCATCATTAAAACGGGATCCTGACCGTTTTCCGCATAGTACTTATTGATCAATGCGGACGCGGTCTCCATGTGCTCCTTCTCCTGCGTGAACAGTGCGCGCAAATAGAGATAGAAGCAGTAATGGCGATTATTGACCAGACGGTTCTGCATGATGGGTTCACGCACCTCATCGAGGAGCAGGTCCGCCTCCTCCGGATGTTTGCGGAGCATGTCCACATAAATGAGCATAAGTCCGTAACCGCAGCGGTCGGAGATGTCCTCCGTTTCCTCGCGAAGCTTCTTCAAAGCCGTGTAAAGGGATTTCAGTCGGCGCTTCTGCTCTGCCACAGCATTCAGGCTGACCGCGATACGGTAAGCCACGAAATCCTGCATCAGACTGATACTGGAGCGTTTGCGCAAAATGTCCGAACGCGACGCAAAACGTGTCAGTTCCTGCTGGGTGATGCTGATGCGGAAGGTTTTATCGCCCTTCGCCGTCGTAAACAGAATGTCCGCGACATTCAGTCCCTGTGCCAGCAGGTCAGCCTTTATCGTATAACGAAATACATAGGTATCTTCAACAAAATCATGGGATGTGATATGATCCGTAGACAGTTCAATGAAATCCGAACTACAGGATACGACCAGGTCACCATAGCCCCAGGTATTCTTCTGCAGCACGATCTCGCCGCCGACATCCTCCGTAAGTTCGGAGTAATTCTTAACGGCATCGCCCTCCATGGTGAATACCAGCGAAGGCTTCGCACCGATACCTGACAGGAACTCCTCAACGCCCCGCTCTACATTGCGGTCGGAAACCAGCGTCTGATACAGGGCGATCTGGTCCGGGTTCTTTAAGATATTGGAATCCATGAAGGCCTTCGAACGGAAGAAACGATACGCGGCCTCGGGTTCTTTCGCCGTAAAATCAGCGAAATCATAGACCGAACGGATCACGCGGCCTTCGCTTCCGTAGACCGGTTCCTCCATGGAGAACGCAAACGGAATCTTTATCACGCCGGCATTCGTCACCAGCGTAAAACCGCCCTCGATCACAGCCTGCGCGGACAATGTATTGGTGTTCACCTCATAAAAGATGTCGCAGCTCCGTCCGTAAAACGTCGGGTGCGCGACGATCACACGGCTGTGCGACGAATACACCACGCCTTTTAAAGCGATTCCATTCGTCGAATCTACGTGAATGGATGCCTTATACGTGATGTCCAACGGCAGTCGTTCTTCGATCTGTACGGGATTTATGGCCAGCGCGGGCGTCGTGATCTCAACCTGTCCGTTAGCCAATTCGCGAATGCGCTCTTTCATGTCCTGTCCTCCGATGCATATCTTATGACATTCCTCTCTATATTGTACCAAAATTCGTAAGATAGTACAACCGCAAAAAGGAGAAAAAACGCAAAAAGACAAACAAAAACAGACCGAGATCTCGGATCTCGGTCTGTCCTGATATGTGCTATGATTCACCAAACGGATTATACAGGATCTCCAAAGATGCATTCGGCAGATCATAATCTTTGTAGTACACGCGAAAGCCTGCGATCATGATCTCCTTACTGTGCGTTTCATCTGTGAAATATATGATTCTGGTCATTCCGCTACCGCCTTTAAAATCCGGTGCCAATGCTACCTCATCAAATGCGGCCATGACGGCATTTTGCCATTCACCTTCCTGCGTCGGAAGATCCGTCAAACCGTTACATATCTCGACCGCCTTCTCCTTCGTCAGGCAAGGTGCATCTGCCGGAATCTTATTCTCCAGGATCAGTATTTGCTTGATATACCAGCTCCCAAGCCCACCTGTTCTCGGGCCTTTGACGATTCGGGGATCATCGGCATACTTCTCGTAGGGCGATGTTTCAATCTGCGGAACTGTCACCCCCGTTATTGCCGCTTTTCTTGATTCAATTGCCTTAACATACTCCTCTCCGTCTTCCGGTCCCAGTTCCTTACCACTATCTGAAAACAGTCCAGAGGAAGCAGCATATACCACACCTCCGGTCGCGAAAAGCAACAGACAGATCAAACTGATCCAAAGACGTTTTCTGTTTTTTGACATGATAATCACCTCTTTACCCAAAACATATCCGTAAAAAGTAAAACCACAAATCTTATCTGATAACCTTATCATACTAGAATTACATTATCCATGTCAATAGGTTAAGAAATATAATATCAATTTTTTATTTCGTCGGTATTGTGATTGCCGAAATTGCCTCTTGGAAATATTCAAATCGCATTCATTTTTGTTATTTTATATATTGTTTCAACAACTCCTATTAAACAGTGATCCGAAATCTCGGCCTTGAGATTTCGGATCGCCACAAAACACATAATATAATTGCCTCGATGTATTATCTTCCGTAGATCACGGCATTGAGATAGTTTCGGGTCGCCACCAGGTCGACCGAGATCACGCTCTTTCCGTCGACGCGAACGCCGGTGCCCATGCCGTCGGCTGGAACTCGAGCTTCCTTGATTGAATATTTGAGCAGCGACGGGGCACTCGTGATCAGCGAATTAACATAGCCTCTGTCCAGGTTTGTCGAGATCAGGGGCAATGTATTGTTCAAAAACGAATCCACCTCGAAGATGCCCATACCGCGCAGCTTGGAAGCTACGGCGTTCAGGACTTCCCTCTGGCGCCCCGTGCGCGCATAATCCGATCCGACGTAACGGATACGGGAGTAGGCGAGCGCCTGGCGGCCGTTGAGCAGGTTCGCTCCGGTCTGACCATCCGGATATTTACTGTCCTCCGGTGCAACGCCGAAGATACGGTTGATCTCCTTCAGATACCGGTTTATGTACTGGATCTCATTTTCCTCGATGCCGACGGTAACACCGCCGATATTATCGATGATCTGAGGAAAACTTACGAAATTGACACGGGCGAAGCCATCAATGTGGATACCGAAGTTCAGTTCGATGGTCTGCATCAGGAGCGCGGCGCCGCCATACGCATGCGCGGCGTTCAGGCGGTTGTTGCCGCGGCCGGGAATGGCCACATAACAGTCCCGAAGCAGCGAAGTCATCGTAATAGTCTTCGCCTTATCATTGATCGAAAGGATGATCATGGTATCGGAGCGTCCGGCGTTCGAGTCGCCGCGCGCATCGATACCGATCAGCAGGATGTTTTTCACGTCATCCGACGCCTGTACCGACGGCAAAACGATCGGTTTCTTAGGTGCCTTCGTAGGCTTCTCTCCGACCTGAGGCTGGCCGGGATCGACCGATGTTCCCGGATCCACGCCCGGTGTACCGGGATCCGTCCCCGGATCCGACTCGGTGCCGGGAAGTACAATATTACCCTCTTCATCTGTCGTTGCGTTCTGCAACTGGTTCAACAATTCATCAATGCCCTGAACGACCTCGATCGGCGAGTCGCTTCCGGACTCCGTTTCGTCGTCCTCCGGGGGCAGTGTCGCATCCGCCGCTAAAGTCTCATCCTCGTATACATAGTTCAGCAGGCCGGAATAGCGGTTCGGCAGGATGATGAAATAAAAGATCACACCTACCATGGCCAGGATCGCCAGAAGAAGAAAGACTGTGATAAAAATGCTCATCGCTTTACTGCGACGTTTTCTTTTCTTCTTCGGTTTCTTCTGTTCTTCACTCATTGATTTCCTCCGTTTTCCTCTGCGGCAGCTGTATCTGCGCCGCTTTGGCTCGTAGTTTTATCGATCACCGCCCACAGTTCATCGCGGCCCTGTTTCGTCTCAGACGAAAACGGGATCAGAATGTCATCCGGGCGCATGCCCAGTTTCTTTCGGATCAGGCTGCACTGCTTTTGCTGCTGACTGCGACCTATCTTATCCAGTTTGGTCGCGATCACGATGGGCCGGTAGCCGGCGCTCGCGATCCAATCAAACATCTGACAATCATGTAACGCAGGTTCATGCCGAATATCTACAAGCAAAAACACTTGTTTCAGATTTTTGGACATGCGAAGGTAGCGCTCGATCATGCGTCCCCAGCGCTCCTTCTCCTGCTGCGACACCTTCGCGTACCCGTAACCGGGCAGATCCACGAGGTAGACTTCTTTGCTGATATTGTAAAAATTGATGGTCTGTGTCTTTCCCGGCTGCGCGGACGTTCTCGCATAAGATTTGCGGTTCATCAACGCATTGATCAGAGAGGATTTGCCGACATTGGACTTTCCGGCAAATGCGACCTCGGGAAGCGTCGTTTCGGGCAGTTTACTCGTAACGCCGCACACAAACTCCAGTTCCACACTTCGAATAACCATAGGTTTCCTCACTATCGGGTAAATGCCGACGCGATAACGTCATTCATGGCGTTCACGTAGCAGATATCCAAGCCGTCCACGATCTCGCCGGACAGTTCCGCCACGTCGGGGCGGTTGCGGTCCGGAACCAGAACGGTGGTCATACCCGCCATCTTCGCTGCCAGGAGTTTCTCCTTCAGGCCACCGATGGGCAGCACACGTCCACGCAGGGTGACCTCGCCGGTCATAGCGACATCGCCGCGTACCTCACGCAGAATCACAGCCGACAGGATCGCCGTCGCGAGCGTGATACCAGCGGAAGGTCCATCCTTCGGAACTGCGCCCTCCGGCACATGCACATGGATGTCATGCGTCTCGAAATAGTCGGGGGCTACATCGTAATCGGGAGCCACGAAGCGTACATAGCTCAATGCCGTCATGGCGGATTCCTTCATGACGTCGCCCAGTTTACCGGTCAGTTTGAGTTCCCCCTTACCGGGCATGACATTGACCTCGATGTCCAGCGTGTCGCCGCCGGCGCCTGTCCAGGCCAGGCCGTGAACCACGCCGATCTGCGGCACCAGTTCGCCTTTTTCGTCCGTCCGTCCGCGGCCCAGCAGGGCACGCGCCTCATCGGGCGTCACGGCAAATACGGTGTCGCGATCCTCCGTCTCCAGAAGCTTTCGCGCGTATTTTCGGCAGATCTCGCTGATGCGGCGCTCCAGCGCACGCACGCCTGCCTCCCGTGTATACTCGCGGATCATTACGAGAAGCGTCTCATCGGAAAATGTCACCTGTCCGGGCTTCAGGCCGTTCTTCTCGACCTGCTTCTTCACCAGGTAATCCTTCGCGATATGCAGTTTCTCATTTTCCGTATAACCCGAAAGTTCGATGATCTCCATGCGGTCGTACAACGGCGCCGGGATGTTCGAAGCATCGTTTGCCGTCGCGATGAACATCACCTTCGACAGGTCCATCGGGACCTCCAGGTAGTGGTCGCGGAACGCATGGTTCTGCTCGTAGTCCAGTACCTCCAGCATCGCGGATGCCGGATCTCCGTGCAGGTCTTTACTCATTTTGTCGATCTCATCCAACAGAATCAGCGGATTGTTCACACCCGCCTGCTTCATCGCGTTCGCGATGCGTCCCGGCATGGCTCCGACATAGGTCTTGCGATGGCCGCGGATCTCCGCTTCATCGCGCACGCCGCCTAAGCTGATGCGCACGAAGGCGCGCCGCAGCGCACGGGCAATGGATGTCGCCACGGACGTCTTACCGCATCCGGGCGGACCCACCAAGCAGATCAGCGTTCCCTGCACCTTTTCGGACAGCAGGTACACTGCGAGATAATCCAGGATACGTTCTTTTACTTTCTCGAGGCCGTAATGATCCGCTTCCAGGACCTCTTCCACGCGTTTGATATCGGAGAACACCTCTCCGCTTTTATTCCAGGGCAGTTCCAGCATGGTCTCCAGATATGTCTGGATCACAGCCTTCTCCTGGCTTCCCGGCGGCATGGCCGCCATGCGGCTCATTTCTTTTTTCAGTTTTGTGAGGACTTCCTCCGGGGCGTCGAGCTTCTTGATCTTCTGCTCGATCTCGCTCATCTGCGCCTCTTCGTCGTCGCCGACTTCCTTCTTCAGGGCGCGGATCTGCTCACGAATGAAGAACTCCTTCTGGTTCTTATCGATGGATGCCTTCACCTTCTGGTTCAGTTCGTGACGCAGCATCTCCACCTGGGAACGATCCTTCAAAAACTGAAGGACGATAAGGGCACGCTTGGTTTCATTGTCCTCCTCCAGATAGACCTGCTGCATGGG
>ONPC01000200.1 GCA_900319565.1 uncultured Eubacteriales bacterium
AGACGAAGTTTTCCATCGAGCCCATGCCGTGGATGATACCGACCGGGCCGGAGGAATACCTGCGCCTGATCGACGCAGTGGACCGCCTGGAGTTCGGCGTCCACCTCGACATCGTCAACATGATCAACTGTCCCGAGCGCTATTTCTTCTCCGATGAATTCATGGAGAAAACATTTGAACTCCTGCACGGCCGCATCTTAAGCTGCCACATGAAGGACACCCTGCTGTTGCCGGACTATACCTTCCAGTTGCGCGAATGTGCGCCCGGCCAGGGCACGTTGAACCTGGAACTCTATGCGAAACTGGCGACGCAGGAAGATCCGGACATGCCCATGATCATCGAGCATCTGAAGACCGCCGAGGATTACTACGAAAGCCTGGCTTATGTACAGAAGAGATTGGGAATCTGAAGATAATTTAAAGAGCCTGTGAAAAACGAAGGATCGTTTTTCACAGGCTCTATTGGTAACCGGGGAAGAGGGTTTGGAGAGGGTTGGTGGCCGGTGGGTCAGGAGTTGCGCCCCGGAAGATTTAAAAAGCAACCAAAAGGTCGCTTTAGCGTAGGTTGGTGGCCGAGGACCTAGGGTTGTGACCACGGAAACTATTGAAAAGCAACCAGAGGACCTGCATTAGCGTGGCTGGGTGGCCAGAGACCCAGAGTTGGGCCTCTGGAAACTGTTATAAAGCAACCGAAAGAGTAGTTTCAGCATGACTTGGTGGCCACTGATCTGGAGTTGCGCTCACGGATGTTATTGAAAAGCAACCAAAAGGTCGCTTTAGCGTAGGTTGGTGGCCGCTACGCGCGAGTGGAGTGATTGGTTTCACAGGAACTTCGCTTTGATTTTGTGGAGGAACTGGTTTTACGGTCAGCCATGGCTTTAATGGCTAACAAACATGATAGAATTCATGTTTTTGTTAGCCACATAAGACTTGTTATGAACATGAAACTGGAATAATGGCTAACAAATGTTGCTCGGATTGGGGATTTGTTAGCTGATCCGAGCTTATCGTGACCCTGAAGTTGGTAATAAAGCTAATAAACATAACGGAAATCTAGGATTTGTTAGTCACGTATGACTTGTGACAATCTTGAAAGTTGAATAAAAGCTAACAAACATGGCTGAGATCAAGTATTTGTTAGCCGAGGTAAAATATGATGGTGATGCATCAGGGATAAAGCGAACAAACTCAATTGAAATCAAGTTTTTGTTCGCTATCGAAAGACCGAAATGTCCTCGAGAAGCCCGAAAAAGCGAACAAAAGAGATTGAAATAACTCTTTTGTTCGCCATGAAATACTTAAGAAGGTTGTGAAGAGAAAAAGTGAGAGAGTTCTAGGCTTCCGACGTGTTTTTCTCAGCTGTCTTTTCTTCTTCACTTTCCCTTTCACTTGCTTCCATTTGTGCGATGCGTTTTTTGATGGGGCCGCGCATCAGCATGGTGAAGATGAAACTCAAAACAAGCCCCAGCACCATGGAAAGCAGGAAAACGACAAAGCCGGGGCCTACGTAGGCCACGCATGTCAGAAAGCTCGGGAACGCGAACGAATTGCAGTGCGCGCCGACCATACCGACGATTGCTCCGCCAATGCTTCCCGCGGTGCAGGCTGCGAGCATCGGAAGCACGAGAGGTATATTCACGCCATACAGGCAGGACTCGGTGACACCGAGCACTGCGGTGACGCCGGCATTGACCGCGCCGCGCCGTTTCTCGTTGTTTTTATACATCGTTGCTACGGCAAATGCGGCTCCGGCCTGCGCGTAAACGGCGGCGCCGACGAGCGGCATGATCGTATCAAAACCATCCTTCGTGATATTTGCGATACTGATCGGAACCACACTCCAGTGTGCGCCGACTACGACCATGGGCTGCATAACGAAGCCCATAAAGGCGCCGGCGGCCACGGGACTCTTTCCGTAGAGCCACTGGAAGGCACCGGTCATGGCGTCGCCGATCAGCGTGCCTAAGGGGCCGAACACGAGAAACGTCGCGGGAAGCAGGATCAGACAGCAGAGGATCGGTTTCATAAATCCGTGGATCGATTTCGGCAGATATTTATCGCAAGGCTTCTCCAGAACCGGCAGAAGCGCGATCGAAAGCAGGATCGGAATGACCGAACTGTGGTATACGGCCGGAAGCGCGGGGATCCCGAAAAACGTGATCGTTTCCTTTGCGTCGAAGGCCGCTACGAGATCCGGGTAGAGCATTGCGGCCGGGATCAGCATCGAGATGAACGGATCCGCGTTCCACTTTTTTGCGGCACTGACCGCGAGAAAGAACGGAAGGAAGAAAAACAGACCATCCGAGCAGGCATAGAGAAAACGATAGATACCGGAGGTATCGGCCAGAATGCCCGTATTGTTTAAGAGGATCATGGTCCCCTTCATGATACCGGCGGCCATGACGACATTGATGATCGGCATGAAGACACCGGAGATCTGGTCAATGATAAACCGGACGACATTCGGTTTCTTCGAGGTGATTGAGGCGCTCATAAGCTCCTCCTTTCAAAATAGGGAAGGACGGCATCAGCCGTAACCTGAAATATCTACCAAATGATAGCACAAAAGATAAGGAACGACAAGGGGGATAATGCAAGAGGAGAGAAATGAACAAAAAGAAGAAAAAATAAAAAAACTTCTTGACAGGCGTTGCCGGACGTGGTATTATACTCGGGTGTGAGCCAAAAAGCTTGCCGTAAGCCGAAGACAGCAGGTGCTGTAAAGCGTAAGGATAAAACGCCTGCCGAGGATGTCATAACAGAGTTTCTCTGTATTACTATGATATTTCACCTCATGTCCGACGGCATGAGGTTTTTTTCGGCCATACGATCACCAAAAGGAGGTATAGTCATGGCAAAGGTTGAGTTAAAGCAGCCGATCGTTGAGGAGATCAAAGGTCTTCTGGACGGTGCAGCTTCTCTGGTGCTGGTAGACTACCGTGGTTTGACAGTTGAGCAGGACACAAAGCTCCGTAAGACACTGCGTGAGAACAAAGTTTCTTATAAGGTTTATAAGAACACTCTCGTTAAGTTCGCAGTTGAGGGAACCGAGTTCGAGCAGCTGGCAAAGCATCTGGAAGGCCCCACCGCAGTCGCTGTAAGCAAGGATGACGCGACCGCTCCTGCAAAGTTTTTGGTAGAGTTTGCAAAGACAGCTCCCGCTCTTGAGTTAAAGGGTGGTATCGTAGAGGGCGCTTACTATGATGTTAAGGGTCTGACCGCTGTTGCAGCCGTTCCTTCGAAGAACGAACTTCTCGGAAAACTGTTGGGAAGCATCCAGTCACCTATTTCCAATTTCGCCCGCGTTCTCAAGCAGATCGCTGAGAAGGACGAAGCAGTCGCATAATCGTTTCGCGACAAACAAACTATTATCAATCATTTAAAAATTTATGGAGGATTATCATGGCAAAGTTAACAACTGCTGAGTTTATCGAGGCAATTAAAGAGTTATCCGTACTGGAACTGAATGAGCTTGTAAAGGCTTGCGAAGAGGAGTTTGGTGTTTCTGCAGCTGCAGGTGTAGCTGTAGTTGCAGCTGGCCCCGCTGCAGCAGCTGAGGAAGAGAAGACCGAGTTCGACGTTGAGCTCACTGAGGTTGGCGCTGAGAAGGTTAAGGTTATCAAGGTCGTTCGTGAGATCACCGGTCTGGGCCTCAAGGAAGCTAAGGATCTTGTAGAAGCAGCTCCGAAGGTACTGAAGGAAGGCGCTTCTAAGGCTGAGGCTGAAGAGATCAAGAAGAAGGTTGAGGAAGTTGGCGCTAAGGTTACTCTTAAGTAATCTGCCGACGTTTACCGATTCGGATCATACATGGGACGTATCCATTGCGGATGCGTCCCGTTTTTTTATCCCGGACACTCGATTTTCCTTGATTTTTTCGCGTGCTTGCGATATGATGAAACGGATTGTGGAAGTCATGCGGAGCTTACATTGCCCGCAGAAAGATTACATATATATTCAGGAGGACAGATCATGGATTACGCAGCAGAATCGCTGAAGATGCATTATGAACTGAAGGGTAAGATCGAAGTCACAGCCAGAGCGGCTGTAGATTCAAAGGAGGCACTCAGCCTCGCATATACGCCGGGCGTTGCACAGCCTTGCCTGGTGATCAAAGACGACGTGAATAAGAGCTATGAACTGACCCGCCGTTGGAACACGGTTGCCGTAGTTACGGACGGAACCGCGGTTCTGGGCCTCGGCGACATCGGTCCCGAAGCCGGCATGCCGGTCATGGAGGGAAAATGCGTGCTGTTTAAAGCATTTGGCGATGTTGACGCATTTCCGCTTTGCATCCGTTCGAAGAACGTCGATGATATCGTTAATACGGTAGCCCTTCTGGCAGGAAGCTTCGGCGGCGTAAACCTGGAGGATATTTCCGCTCCCAGATGCTTTGAGATCGAAAAGAAGCTGAAGGAGCGTTGTGACATCCCGATCTTTCATGATGACCAGCACGGTACGGCAGTTATTACACTCGCCGGTCTGATCAATGCACTGAAGGTCGTAGGAAAGAAGATCGAGGACATCAAGATTGTAACCTCCGGAGCAGGTGCTGCCGGTATCGCGATCATCAAACTTCTCATGTCCATGGGCCTTAAGAACGTCATCATGACGGACCGTCAGGGCGCCATCTATGAGGGACGTGAGGGCTTGAACGACATTAAGAAGGAAATGGCGGCCATCACCAATTTCAACAAGGAAAAGGGTAAACTGGCCGATGTTATTAAGGGTGCCGACGTGTTTATCGGAGTTTCCGCTCCCGGAACTCTGACCGGCGACATGATCCGCACTATGGCAAAAGATCCCATCATCTTCGCATGCGCGAACCCGACTCCGGAGATATTCCCTGAGGAAGCGATCGCCGCAGGCGCGGCTGTCGTATCCACCGGACGTTCGGACTATCCGAACCAGGTCAATAACGTACTTTGCTTCCCGGGTATCTTCCGTGGAGCCCTCGATGTTCGCGCATCCGATATCAACGATGAGATGAAGATCGCCGCAGCCTATGCATTGGCTGGACTGGTAAGCGATGAGGAGCTGAGCCCCTCGTACATCCTGCCCGCTGCATTCGATCCGCGTGTAAAGGACGCCGTAGCGGCAGCAGCACGTGAGGCAGCCATCAAGAGCGGCGTAGCTCGTTGCGAGTACAAAGGCTGAAACGAATAAAATCATATAGCCGGGAGTGTCATTCTATGACACCCCCGGTTTTTCTTTTTTGATGGTTACGACATAGGCGAGGTTTGACGCCGCCTGTGTCGTCATTGGTCGGCCGGATTTCGTCGGAACACGACATGAGCGAAGTTTGACGTCGCCTGTGTCGTAAATGGCCGGCCGGATTTCGTCGGAACACGACATGAGCGCAGCATTGTCCCACATGTATTGCCAAGATATGCGATGTTTGATATAATTTTCAAAGATACTGCTAACGGAAAAATGCTCAGAAGGGTCAACAAAATGCGAGCACATGAATACGAGATTCAGACAGAACGTTTACTTTTTCGGCCGATAACGGTGGAAGATGCAGACGCTGTATGGAAGTGGGTCAGCGATGAGCGCGTGGCCAGATATATGGTTTATCCGACATACAGAGATAAAGAAAGACTGATCGAATGGCTCCGCTCCATTGAGTTTTTCGACGGAGAGTTCGAAAAACTGGACGGCACCTGCAAGATGATCAGTGATTTGGAGGATGACCGGATGGATATCATAACCCATTATGATCGTTTGATTGAGGAAAACAATGATCCCTTCCGGGATCCGCCGGCCTGGCAAAAATAAATGGCAGCATGGGAGGGACAGGTATTCCTGGACCTGTTGGACGGATACATCGAAGAAGAACATAGAGGAGCGTATGGATAATAATATTATTGAAAACTTTATAAGAAAGCAGAAGGTTGCTTTTATCTGTTCTATTGATGAAGCTGGATTTCCAAATGTAAAAGCGATGCTGAAGCCAAGAAAGATGGAAGGCTTACATAGTTTTTATTTTTCGACAAATACATCTTCAATGAGAGTAAGGCAGTATTTGAATAATCCTAATGCCTGTATTTACTTCTATCATAAAGGATTAATTAAGTATGTGGGCGTTATGCTGAAAGGCAAAATGGAAGTACTGATTGACCAAGAGACAAAAGATATGATCTGGCGTAAAGGCGACACAATGTTCTATAAGGGCGGTGTTACTGATCCGGATTATTGTGTCTTGAAGTTTACCGCTGAAGCTGGAAGATACTATTGTGACTTGAAGACGGAAAGCTTCACGATAGAATAGCGGGTTATCCCGGAATATATATGGCTATGGAGGACGTACAGAAAGATGAAATATACAATCACACGAATCAAAGGCGGAACGGATAACTGTTATATCATTTCTAACGGTGATAACGCTATTCTTTTTGATACTGCAAGTGGTAAAAATCTTCAAAAGGTGAAAGATGAATGCAGCAAGTACAATATGAAGCTGATCGTCCTTTCGCACCCGCATTTCGATCACGCGGAGAATGCTGAAGAGTTGTCAAAGTATTTCAATATTCCTGTTGCATATAATGAACAAGACGACAATATTTTTGATGACTATCGATCGCAGCCCCTAAAATCGCATGGACTGGTGGGATTTATTGTACTTAAGATGTCTTTAAGGGCCCTGGCAAATACTAAGGTTACGCGACCTGTAAATAAGTTCTTTGTAAAGGAAGGCGACACGCTGGGGGATTATGGATTTCCGGATATAAAGGTAGTTGAGCTGCCCGGCCATTCGAAGGGATCGATCGGGCTTCTGGTATCGGATGATGCGTTTCTCGTAGGAGATGCTCTGGATAACTGGATAAAACCCGGAGTGGGACATCTTTATACTGACATAGAATCACTGAAAAAGTCTGCTGAAAAGATACGTTCTTATGGCAAAAGAACATATTATTACGGCCATGGAAAACCTACGGAGAAAAAAAGATGAAACGCATATATTTATGGGAACCATGGTTTTTTATTTTTTTCGGATTGTTCCATATGCACAGGATATGGGCAATTATTGACCGGGAGTCATATGCTTCTTTTTGGATGGGAATTATGGAGAAGAAGGGAGTGCCATACTTCCTGATCATGGGAATTCTGGCCGGTCTCTGTGTTCTTGGAATAATTACATTTATACGAGAACGGAAGGCTAATTACCTGTGGCGTTGGATCTATATTTTTGGTGGCACATATGTTTTATTTGATCTCTTTGCGATAGCTATTGGGTTGAGAGTATGGCAGAAACTTTTGGAGGCCATGTTCGATATCACATCCCCATATTGGAACATTGTCTGGGGGTTCTTTATATTTCTTGGAACTGCGGTGTTTGTGCTTGGAATCAAGTTAATGCTTAAGATGAAAAAATAGTACGATAAATTGACGATCGAACTAGGACTGCAGAAAATGAGGGAGAAAGATGGGTAACGTTCTTTTTATTGGTTTTAAGGGGAAGAATAATGCATCCGGCAAACTGGCGGCAGCATGTTCGCCAAAACATTTGCTATTGACTAATTCCTTTGCGGGCCTTAGGAACGATATTGATCTGGCCGGTGAAGAATATGATCACGTCATACTGTTTGGAGTAGATAAGACTTTGACTTCAATGGTAAGGATCGAGAAATCAGATGCTCCCCAAAACAGTCTTTGTAATGAAGCATATTGGAAAGGGACGGGTGAATTCGATTTCTCCCGGATGGATCGATACCTCGTATAAAGTATATGAAGGCCCGGATGCCATTCAACAGCCGGCTGGAAGAGTCGGAAACCCGATGGATATCGCAAATACGGTTTTGTTTCTATGTTCCGGGAAGGCGGGCTTCATCACGGGTGAAAACATCTGTGTGGACGGAGGCATGACAAAACTCATGGTCTACCATGGGGATCACGGGTGGAATCTGGAATTATAAGTGACTAAATTATTCTATGAAAGATGAAAAGGAGGTTTTTTATGACATTTGCAGTAAGGTATTACACCAAAACCGGAAACACGAAAAGACTTGCCGAGGCGATCGCCAAAGAGTTAGGCGTAGAGGCGCTTCCTATCAGCGAACCTGTCAATGAGGCAGTGGACTATCTGTTCCTCGGAAATTCATACTATGCCTTCACGATCGATCCGGAAGTAAAGGCATTTGTTGCGTCTCTCGATAAAACGAAGATCGGAAAGATCGTCAATTTCGGATCTGCTGCAATGCTCAACTCGACCTATAAGAAGGTGAAGAAAGTAGCTGATAAAGTCGGAATACCGATGGACGAGAAAGAGTTCCATTGCAAGGGCGAGTTTAAGGGCATTCATAAGGGAAGACCGAATGAAGAGGATATCGCTGCCGCAGCAGAGTTTGCGAGACAATACATTTAGTACCGGTATAAACTGACATCTAAAGCAAGCTGGGAAAGTGATATCGTAGGTGTCCTTTTTGGACTTACGGATTACTGCTACTGGCTTTATGTTACCGATCTGGGTGTCGACCGAAACTATGAGAGACGTGGCATAGCTACGAAGATGATGAAGCAGGCTCACGAACTGGCAGGGGGCAAAAAAGACATAGCAGTATATCTGATCGCAAATGAAAACGCAGTGCCGTTTTATCAAAAACTTGGAATGAAGTATTCGGATAATGTGATGCAATACAATCATATCGAATGGACCGAGTGGACTGCTGAGTAACAAAAAAAAATTAATAATATTACCATAAATACTTGACAGCAATGCAATCATGTGATATTAAATAATTAGTAAGACGAATTGGCTCAGTGTGAATGCATGTCTTAAATGACTTCCGAAAATGCACAGCTGATTTATTCGCATTTTGTGATACAACTGAATACGTGTTTGCAGACTGAGTAGAAGTATGATTGATGGGGATCAATCCCGATATTTATGTTAGCCAGGAGGAAGCCTGAGATGAGAAGGATAATAGGTTTGGTAATATTTTCTATATTTTCAATTGCTTTATTTGGATGCGCTTCTGAGGATTCCACCGTATCTTCTGAACCTCATAGTTCTGTATTTTCTGAGCTTCATAGTTCTGCGGATACGTCGGTAGAGAGTAGTGATGCAGTGACAAAAGCCGGACAGGCAGAAATAATCGCATCGACGGAAACTGTTGATTATCCGGCCGCCGGCAATCATATTACTTGGGAGTTGGGGTCCTATGGCGTTCCGAATTTAGAAGGACAGAAGCAGATCAATCGGTTGCTCATGGAGAAGGGGTACGATTGTGAGATCCAGTTTGTCAGTACCGGTGCTTTTAAAATTGAGGATAGGATTCCATGGTTGGAGAAGTATGAGTCGGAAAATCCGCCTTTCGATGTGTTGTTCACGGGAAGTTGGAATTATGATGTGTTTAAGGCTATGGATTTCGTTCAGGAGAGGTATGTTCCTCTTTCAGACTATCTGAATTCCGATGATGGACGAGCGTTGAAGGATTTCTTTACTCCTTATGAGTGGGCATTTACAACTGTGAGCGGAAATATATATGCTATACCGCTTACGGTCAGTCCTTCGTCGTCCATAGGATTATCAAAATATATGTATGTGCCGGAGGATCATGCTGATCTGTTTTCGGATTATGATGGTTCGTACGAGATGTTTAGGGAGATATATGATCAATCAAAGCAGAAAGATAAAATGATAATACTTCAAGACATAACACTCCTGGAGGCGTTTACAGATTACAGCCGGTATCTATATTCAGTTCCGTTTGATATGCAAAAGAAACGTTTTGTAGACCTTTCCGAAGAAAAAGAACTAAGAGATTTGATATCTGTCATGGCGGAGGATGTTCGAAATGGTGTGCTATCTTATCCGGTAATGGATGACGTATCCACAGATCGCACCTTCGCGATCCTCCAAAGTGGAAGATCTGAGTTGCCGGGGTACGTTGAAATCCCTTTGCAGAAAACATCCGCGTATCTGAATCTGAATATGTCTTATGGTATCTCAAAGAAATCAGATCAGAAAGATCTGGCATTCAAGATCCTTGCTGTTTGTTACACGGATCCTGACATTCAGGAATATCTCCTTCCGGCGTTGGAAGGAAAGGAGAAGATCGCCAAACGAAGGGAACTTCTTTCCCAGATCGAAGTCGGCGAAGTGCATGATTTTATTCCGCAACTGTCAGATGAGATGAAAGCGGCATTTTTGGAATATCCATATACGAAATTATTCAATGATATATTGGTGTATGCATATGATGAGGAAATCAAGACGGATCGCTGGATGATAAATGATGAATATGATGTGGATGCGATTCTTGAGGAGATGGAAGCACCCCAATATCAAGAATTGATCGAAGAATTAAATAAACAACTTGATGCATATTATCAGTCGAAAGGAGCCTCATGAAGCACTATTTAGCATATGTTTTGACAGTATTTATCCTGCTGGTTCCTTTTGGGTGTAAGCATTCCGATACAGAAGAAGATTCTTCGAATACAGCCGACGCGAATACTCGTTCATCGACTATCGAACAACAAACTACAATATCGGCTGAACCGACAGAGAAGCACGATAAAGAGTTATATGTTGATGGCAATGTATTTTCTGAGGATCATGCTTTTTTTAGTAAAGAGGCGCTGTATGTTTTTAACGTCTCTTCAGGTAAAAGCGTGCCATACTGTCTGGATCCCGGATGTGAGCATATTCGTCCGAAACGTGATAAATTCGGAGAGTTGCTTACTAAGTTTTGTATGGCCTATGATCTCGGTGACAAAGCGTTTAGCTTACGCGATGATTGCAGTTATTTCTTTTCATATCCGATCCTTTATCGGGCAGACCGAGAGGGGGCGAACCGTCGTATCATAGCTGAATTGGATTTTGGATTTCCGTCGTGCAAAGCCGAACTATATACAGAGGACAGTTATTTTCGCTTATACATCTGTAATACAGAATTGCTCAAAGTGACCGACGAAAATACCGGTGTGGAGCAGTGGGTATTCGGTAAAATGTTGGAGAAACAAAAGGTCGGCATTTTCCGAATGGGCTTGGATAACGGGAAGATCGAAGAGATATTCAGCGCAGACGATCTCTATGATCTGTGGGTTCAAAATCTGGCAGAGTATAATGATCATTTGTTATTCACTTGCATCGGTCTTGATATCCCATATGACCAACTTCCCGATATTGCGGAAGACTGGGAAGCGTATGCTCAGGCACAGAAAGAGCATGACTTCACAAGAGTATACGATTACGATATAGCGAACAGCAAACTGAACCTGATATTTTCGGAGCAGGGACCCGTCGGATACGATTTTGTGGACGGTTACATCGTAAAATGTTCAGACGCTGATGAACCCGGAGCCTTATATGATCTGTCCGGAAATCGGGTTCACGAATTGCCGTTTTCGGTTCAACGACTGGTTCGCAGTGATCGTTATATATTTGCCAAGTACTATGTGGACGGGAAAAACATGTATTATCTGTATGATCCGGTAGAGGATAAGATGTTGAATTCAGCGGATATCAGCGATGATCAGTTCTATCCTATCGCGGCTGTGGGAGATAGTTATTATGCTAAGAATAATGGCCAATTATACTACATTTCGTCCGCGGATTTTTGGAATGGGAATTTTGATAATGCAATATGTATGGAACAGGAGAACTGAACTAAGTCAAGTATGGCATAGATCCAAACAGAGGAATTTTTAAAAGCCCCGAGGCATGGCCTCGGGGCTTTACTTATTTATGCTTGTGTATCACTTTCGAGCATGTTTTCGATCACTTTCTGAACATAAGCACCGGCATGTTTGCGGTCTTCCTTTTCCAGTTCGGACAGGAGGATGGGCTCGCCAAAACGGAAGGTGACCTTCGCCCGGCGCATCCACGGCAAATGATTTTCAAAAAGGTTCGCTGTATTTGAGATCGCGACCGGGATGATCGGACAGCCGGACTTTTCGGCGATCTTCAGTGCGCCTTCCTTAAACGGGAGCAGGCCTTCCTCCGGCGTTTTGTTGCGGGTGCCTTCCGGGAAGATCCACATGGAAATACCCTGGTTCTTTACATAGTCGATGCCTTGCAGGATGGTCTTCAGGCCCTCTTTGATGTTTTCACGGTCCAGGAAGAGGCAGTAGAGCAGCTTCATCCAATGGCGCAGGAGCGGGACTTTGAGCATTTCCTTCTTAGCTACAAAGCCGCAGCGGCCTTTTACCAGGCGGTAGCCGATGATGATATCGAAAAAACTCTGGTGGTTCGCTACGTACAGGACCGGCTTGTCGTCGGGGATGTTCTCGCGACCGATGACGGTCTTCTTAGCACCGGCAAAGAAGCAGATCAGGCCGAAAGCGCCCTGCACCAGCTTCAGTGCGATCTTATCCTTCAGCGGTTTGTTGAACAGACCGATGAGAAACAGGAAGAACGAAACGATGATGCCCAGTACCAGAAATACGATGGCAACGATCAGACTTAATAATGTGCGCATGATGATGGTGACTCCTTACTTTTTCTTCCGGGAAGAAGCATTTTCTTTCGCAGTAGTGACTTCGGTCACTGCCGACTGGGTATCGAGTTCGACTTTCGTGCTTTCGGTATTGGTGCATTCAATGTCCGTACTTTCCACATCGCTCGGATCTGCTTCTTCTGTATAGCGTCCGAACAGCTTCGTCATGGTCTTCAGATAGGCCGCCAGCCCGGAGTTAAAATGTTCCCCGCGCACGCGGAAGGTCCAGTTGCCGGACGGCGTGGACGGCGTATTCATGCGGCAGTCGCTGCCGAAGCCCAGCAGATCCTGCATCGGATAGATGGCGTACTGCGCAATAGAACTCATGGCGCAGCGGATCATGTCCCAGTGTATGTTGTTTCCGTCCGTGTTCAAATACAGGCGGACACGGTCCTTCAGTTTTTCGGGCAGGGACAGGTACCAGCCGACCGTTGTGTCGTTGTCGTGGGTACCGGTGTAGCAGATGCACTGCGTCGTCGTAAAACGGAAGGGCAGGAGATCATTGTCCGCAGGATCGTTGAACGCGAACTGCAGCACCTTCATGCCGGGATACTTCAGTGTATCACGCAGCAGCGTGACCTCCGGGGTAATGATGCCCAGGTCCTCTGCGATGATGGGGAGGTCGTCGCCCAACTTCTTCGCGATCGCGTGAAAGAGCGAAGTGCCGGGGCCGGGAAGCCATTCCCCTTTGATCGCGGTCTTCTCGCCGTAGGGGATGGCCCAATAGGACTCAAAACCGCGGAAATGGTCGATGCGGAGCATGTCGAAACGTTCGAGCTGCTTCTGGATGCGCTGGATCCACCAGGCATAGCCGGTCTTCTTGTGGTAGTCCCAGTTGTAGAGAGGATTGCCCCAGAGCTGTCCGGTCTCGGAAAAATAATCCGGCGGAACACCCGCTACGACCGACGGGTAGCCGTCGGAGGTCAGACAGAAGAGCTCGGGATGCGCCCACATTTCGGCGCTGTCGAGGGATACGAAGATCGGGATGTCGCCGACGATGCGGATGCCGCGGGCATTCGCGTAGGCCTTTACGCGGTCCCACTGGATCGTGAATAAAAACTGCAAAAAGCGGTAATAATCGACTTCGTCCTTATGGGAGCGGAGCATGGCCGCCTTCTTACGGGCGGTCGGGTTGCGAAGCTCGGGCGTCCAGTCTAAGAAGCAGACGCCGTCCTGCATATCCTTGCAGACCATGAAGAGGGCATAGTCGTTCAGCCAGTCCTTCTCGCGCTCACAGAACACCTCGAATTCCGCCTTCAGGACTGCGTCATTACTCTCTTTAAAATGCTCATAAGCGCGGTGGAAGATGATGTTTTTGTAGTACAGAACGTAACCATAGTCCACGGCGTCATCGGAGAAGTTCGGCAAGGGCTGCAGGTCCTGCTTCAGGAGCAGACCCTGGGCCAGAAGAACTTCGGGACTGATAAACAGAGGCTGTCCGGCAAATGCGGAAAAACTCTGGTAGGGAGAGTCGCCGTAACCGGTCGGACCGAAGGGAAGCACCTGCCAGATGCTCTGGCCGGACTCCTTCAAAAAATCGATAAAATCATAAGCACCGGATCCGAAATCACCGATGCCGTATTTGGACGGTAACGATGAGGGATGCAGGAGCACACCCGCGTAACGCGGTAACATAGTTTCAGTAGCCATAGATACTCCATTCTGCCGCCGTACCGAAACATCGGCCGCGGCATTTCGCCATAAACGTCTGCCCGTCAGACCGACGGCAGACCCTAGTAACATAATAAAGGAAAACGCGCCGAAATTCAATTGTTTTTTGACCGGCGAAGGGTTGCTTTTTTCGCTGATTTCGCATAGAATCAAAGAAGCACCTTTTATGCCCCGCGGGGGGGTGGGTGTGAGAAAGGGTAGTAACTTATGTATGATCGAAAGACGTTATTTCGAACAACAATATCTATGGCCTGGCCGGCGATGCTGGAGTCCTTCTTTGTCGCTTTTGTCGGGATGGTGGACTCCTATATGGTCAGTTCGCTGGGACACGAAGCGGTGGCTTCGGTCGGACTGACTACACAGCCGAAAATGGTGGGTCTGGCCATGTTCATGGCGATCAATGTTTCCCTGTCCGCGCTGGTCGCCCGTCGAAAAGGCGAAAAACGCAGGCGCGAGGCCAATGAGATCCTGTGCACGTCGCTGCTGCTGATCATCCTTTCGGCCATCGTGATCGGCGCACTGATGACCGTATTTGCTTCGCCGATCATCCATCTGTCCGGATCGGAACCGGAGACACACGAGCATGCGGTCGAATATTTTCGCATCATCATGAGCTGCATGGTTTTCAACTGTGTACAGATGGGCATCAACGCGGCTCAGCGCGGCGCGGGCAATACGCGCATAACGATGCGCACGAATCTGACGTCCAACATCGTAAATGTGTGCGCGAACTACCTTCTGATCAACGGACATTTCGGCTTTCCGGCATTGGGAATCCGCGGCGCGGCGATCGCGACGGTGCTGGGTACTGTCGTAGCCTGCGGGATGAGCATCTTTTCGGTCATGAAGCCCGATGGTTTTGTGAGCATTCCCTACATCCTGAAGGATAAGATTCACGCGACGAAGTCGGCCTTTATTTCCATTATCCGCGTCGGCTACAGTGTTTTTCTGGAGCAGCTGCTCATGCGTGTCGGCTTCATGCTGACTTCGATGATGGCTGCGCGTCAGAGCACGGCACCGTTCGCCGCGCATAACGTGGCCATGAATGTCATGGGCCTTTCATTTTCCTTCGGCGACGGCCTGCAGGCGACTGCGGTCGCACTTATCGGCCGGAGTCTGGGGCAGAAGGAACCGGAGCTCGCGAAAGCTTACGGCGGCATGTGCCGGCGTATCGGTTTCGCCATTTCGCTGTTCCTTTCGGCGCTGTATTTCTTCGGAGCGCGCATCTTCATGCGCATGTTCTTTCCGACGGATCCTGATTTTCCGCAAAATCCGGAGATCGTCGAATATGGTGTTTCTATCTTGCGTGTCCTGATCTTCATCGTGATCTTTCAGGTATCGCAGGTTATCTATATGGGCTGCCTGCGCGGCGCCGGTGATACGGCCTATACCGCCATGGCATCCACCATCTCCGTGTCCATCGTCCGTACCGCATTTGCCTATCTGGGAGCCTATGTTCTCGGGTTCGGTATCGTCGGTATCTGGTTCGGTGTATTAGCAGACCAGATCAGCCGCTTTCTGTTCGGATGGCTCAGGTTCCGCTCGGGAAGGTGGACGAAGATCAAAATCTAGTAGTTTTATGTGTAAATAGGGGAGCCGATCATGAAAGAGAATTTAAAGAAGCCGGCCTTGCGTAAGCAAACCGAGAAAAAGCAACCCGAGAAATTGAAACCGGAGAAAAAGAAGCCGGAGATTAAAAAACCGGAGATTAAAAAGCCGGAAATTAGAAAGTCGGAAATTAGAAAGTCGGAAAAAGCGCCCGTGTTAAGCTGCCCCGTGGAGCGAAAATGCGGCGGTTGCACTCTGCTCTACATGCCTTACGCCAAACAACTGGCGAAAAAACAGCGCATGGTGGAAGACCTGATCTTAGATTTCTGCCCGGTGGACCCCATTTTGGGCATGAAAGATCCCTATCACTATCGCAATAAGGTCAATGCAACGTTTGCCTA
>ONPC01000162.1 GCA_900319565.1 uncultured Eubacteriales bacterium
AAAGGCAAAGATCGAAGCCAGAATCAAATGCACCGTTGCGGGAGTCATCCGAAATAGTTTTTCTTCCGCCATCTGCTCCCCGGTCTTCTGCTCCGTCCGGTCGTCACCGGAGACTGCCTCGTTCGTCAAAGCAAGTTCCGAACTATCTTGACTCATGTTCCTTTACTCCTCTGACTCTTTTGCTTCCGCATCGGAACTGATCTCCTCCTCGCGGGCTGTTTCATGATATTCCTGTTCGGTATTTACATTCCAGACATTGGATTTATCCGTACGTCCCGAAAGGATGTTATCCACCGCCTCAAACGCAGTCGCCATGGAGTGATCCATGTTGTTATAGCGATGCTGGCCATTTCGGCCGATGCAGTAGAGATTTTCATATTCGTTGAGATATTCGATCACGCGATCCATCAGCGCATAGGTGTCAAAGTACGCAGGATATGCCTTCTTTACGCGCTCGCGATGTGCATCCATGACCTTCACGCCCTTCTCCAGGACACCCATCTTACGAAGTTCCTTATATGCAAACTTCACGGTGTCCTTCGCAGACATGTTCCAGAAATCATCGCCCTCGTTGCAGAAGTACTCGAGGCCGATCCAAACCGTGTGCTCGGGATCGCGAACCAGGTACGGCGACCAGTTGTTGAAGATCTGGATGCGGCCCAGTTTCACGCCCACATCCTGCACGTAGATCCAACAGTCGGGGACAATGTTCCCGAGCGTCGCGATCTTCGTTTCGTTCTTCAGGTTCAGCCGGTCTACGAGCAGGCCGACCGTCACAAAATCACGATACGGCAAGCCGTGTGCGATGGCTGCCACGTCCTCCGGAGCGTCCGACATGCCGGCGATCAGATCCTTAACAGGCATGGAAGACAAAACGACATCCGCCGCCTCGATCATATCCTTACCATCGGCGACATAGCAAACGCCGGTCACCTTCTTTTTGCCGTCGATCACTGCTGTTTTCAGTCCGGTCACCTTGCAGCCCTTCTGAATGAAGCCGCCCATTTTAACGACCTCGTCGGCAACTACTTCCCAAAGCTGACCGGGACCGTATTTCGGATACTGGAACTCCTCGATCAGGGAAGTCTCGACTTTGCGGTTCTTCTTTCCGGGAATCGCCTTACCGGCCATATCCTTCAGAACCGCTACGATGGACAGTCCCTTTACTCTCTGTGCGCCCCAGTCTGCGGAGATCTCGCTCGGATGGCGTCCCCACAGTTTCTCGGTATATCCCTCGAAGAACATGGAATACAGTTTCTTTCCGAAACGATTGATGTAGAAATTCTCGAGATTATCCTCTTTTTTCTTAGCGACCACGCTCTTCATGTAACTGCAGCCCGATTTCACCGTCGTTCCGATGCCCATGTTCTTAATGGTGCTCATCTTCAGAGAGATCGGGTAGTCAAAAAACTTCTTTTTGTAGTAGATGCGGGACACTCTCTGACGCAGGAGCATGACGCGGTCTTCCTTCTCAGGATCCGGTCCGCCTTCGGCCAGCGTTTTCTCGCGCCCCAGTTTAATGTCATCAAACGACGGGGCTCCCTGCATGGGCATCAGATCCTGCCACCATTTGCGCACTCTCTCATCCTTCGAGAAAAAGCGGTGTCCGCCGATATCCATGCGATGTCCGTTATGTACGACCGTACGGGAAATGCCGCCAACGGTCTGGGATTCCTCCAGTACCACGACCTGCATCGACGGTTCTCTTTTTAACAATTCATAGGCCGCTGTAAGTCCGGCGGGGCCTGCGCCGATGATCACGGTTTTACTCATCTTCTCTACTCCTTAAAAACAACCTCTGCCCGATTTGAAACCGGTGATAATATATTCTGATCAAAAGCCGATCGTAAACGCTACGATCAAAACGATAACGCCGAGGGCAATACGATACCAACCAAAGAAGGTGAAATTATGGCGTTTTACGTAGTCCATCAGGAAACGGATGGCAATCATGGATACCATGAACGCTACAAACATGGCTACCAGGAAAAGGAACCAATCATAGACCCCGGCCGGTTCAACCTTCGATCCAAGCTCAGAAGCCAGTTCCGGTGAAAGTTCCGTTACAAGCTCCGCCGCAGGATTTTTATCAAAATACATGTCTTTTAATGTACTAAGCAGTTTCAGACCGCTGGCGCCGAACATGGCAGGAATTCCGAGGAAAAACGTATATTCCGCGGAAACACGACGCGTACAGCCCAAAAGCATGGCACCGAGGATCGTAACGCCGGAACGGGATGTTCCGGGGATCAGGGACAGAACCTGGATGCAGCCGATGAAAAATGCCGTGCGATAGGTCAGTTTGAAAAACTTATTGACCGGCTGACGCTTCGGAATGAAATAGTTTTCGACCACGATAAACGCGATACCGTAAAAGATCAATGCGCACGCAATGATGATCGGCTGGATCTTTGAGTTGTGGAAGAAATCGTGAACGGCATCGACCTTCTCATAGATCAGTCCGAAAATCACGATCGGAATGCTGGCTAAGCAGACTTTCGCCCAAAGGATCCAGGTCTGGTGCTTCTGTCCGGGAGTCTTTCCTTTCGACCACGGGTTCAGTTTATGAAAATAGATCACACAGACAGCCAGGATCGCGCCGAGCTGAACCACGACCTCAAACAGTTCGATAAAGGCCTGATTATCGCCAAACGGTTTAAGGACCTTTCCGGCCAACATCAAATGTCCGGTCGAACTGATGGGCAGCCACTCCGTGATACCTTCGATAATACCCAGGATAATGGCCTCGATCAGCCTCCATAAACCTTCGAAAAAATCGGTCACTATAGATGATGCAAGCATAGGTATACCCGGCATAATCTCTTCCTCCGAAAAAAGGCAAAAACGCCATGTTATCATAATCCTATATATTTTAACACAAATCGTATGAAAATTCAATTGTAAAATAACAAGCCGGTGAAACGAAACCCTTTCACCGGCTTAAGAATGATCCTGTTGAATTCAATAGCTCGTAGGGGAATCGAACCCCTGTTTCCGCCGTGAGAGGGCGGCGTCTTAGCCCCTTGACCAACGAGCCATA
>ONPC01000243.1 GCA_900319565.1 uncultured Eubacteriales bacterium
CTTCTATTTCGGATATACACCGAAACCGATCCACTATCTGTCCTATGCCTTCTGCATGATGAGCATGGTCATCCTGAAGAGCACCCAGCAGTACAACCTGCCGGACCGACTGCGAAAATACAACGTCGTCAAACACTCGGGCGATAAACACCTGTATCGAAGCACTTCCAACGGCCGCGTCATGGCACAGACCGCCGGTTTTTCCGTCGGAGTCCTGATCTTTATGGTCTTGCTGAGCAACGTGATCTATCCCGCCAACCGTTTTAAGACTCCAAAAGAATGGTCCTCGATGATGGAAAACACAAAGGACTATGCCCGCATCTTCTTTACGGAAGGTCTCAGTGGTTTCTTTAAAGGCGGCACGCAGGACAGCATGACCTCCTTCGGTAATCTGTACCGAGGCGGCAAGGTATCTCCCACATTTAAGACGGTCATGGAAATCGACTATGTTCCCGCCAGTTACGAACCGGTTTATCTGCGTCAGTTCGTCGGCAGTTTTTACGACGGAACCTCCTGGTCGGAGACCATTAAAACCAGCCTGGATGTAATCGAAGAAAACGAATATAAGGCCCATGAGACCCTGAAAAAAATCTACGAGGATCCGGACCATCCGCTTCACAATTCGGTATACAAGTCCACGATCCATGTGCGTCCATGGAACGAAAACGGCGCTTTGATCCCCTATTTCGGTCTGGAGGACTACACGAGCAGCCCGTACTGTAATTATGACATCCGATCCCGTTCGGCGCAAAACGGCCGGGATGCATACGATTATCTGGTGAGCTACATTCCTCAAATCGATTTCTTTACGAATACGCCGCAGAACGATAAAGAATATACGTATGAATACTATCATCTGCTTCCCGATCGGCAAACCATGTCCGAGGTCGAACGATATCGTCCTTTTGATTATACGCCCGATACATCCGAACCGAACATCCTGCAGCCTTTATCCCTGGATCTGGATAAATACATACTGATCAGCGATAAAGCCTACTTTAACCGCATGCGAACCATCTCGGAGATCAATCCAAACCAGCCGAGATATTCGAAGCAGCTGCAAGAGATCTGCGCAGAACAGAACTTCCACGGCAGTGTTTTGGACCGCGTGGAGCAGCTTCAGGAATTCTTCGGCGACTATACATACACGCTTAACCCGGGAAACCTTCCGAAAAACGAAGACTTTATCATGTATTTTCTGACCAAAAGCAAGCATGGCTTCTGTCAGCATTTCGCTTCTTCCGCCGTGATGCTTCTGCGTTCCATGAATATCCCGGCGCGTTACGTGGAAGGCTACATGGTCTCTTTCTCGGATGTTTCTTCGAATTCCGAGATCCTCACGGATATCGATCCTTCTACCATGCATGAAGGCCCCAGTTTCTTCTCAGATGCACCGGTCATAAAAGTTCCCGTTACCGATGCTACCGGACATGCCTGGGTGGAGATCTGGTTTCCCGAACTGGGCTGGGTACCCTTCGAATTCACCGTCGGTATCAACGGAGATGATGATGACGAAGGCGACTTCGAATTCTGGAACGGGACCGGAATCCTGGATAACATCGACTTCTCTCCTGTTGCCGGTCTGTTCCAGGTCGATCTGTCCTTTGCCGCCAAACTTCTGGGGCGTCTGCTCCTGATCGTTGCAGTCGGCATCGCTATCCTCCTGATCGTCCGTTTTATCATCGTTTTCCTTCGGAAAAAGCAAAAGCCCATGCTGTACCATTCCGGCCGAAATCTGCTTCTTCTGAAACGCTATCGAGATATCTGCAGCAAATATTCTTTCTTCGGTCTTCTTCCGAAAGATGATCTTCTCTATGCGGATTTCACAAAGGAATTAAACGACCGCTACGATTTTTCCGAAGAGAAATCAAATACACTTAAGAAATATCTCGAAAACGCCGCCTACGGCCCTGAGGAAGTTCCGGAAAATGTTTTTGATGAAACGAATGTACTTCTCACCGATGCGCAGCAACGCTTCGAAAAAACATTGACCCTAAAACAAAAGATCCTATGCCGCCTGCGCTCGCTGCGGCGTAAAAAAGCATAAGAAAAGGGACTGCCTTGCGGCAGTCCTTTTTCGCAGTTTATTTATCTTTGTTCTTTTTATCGAGTTTGTGAAGGTCTTTGAAGTTTCCGACCCGCGCGTTTTTCGCCGCCTTCGCTGCGATCTTCGAATCCGAACCAGTCTTCACTCCGGGTTTATCGGTCGGTGTCTTATGGAACAACGCATAGATTGGTCCTTTTTTGAACTTCGAAACGAACAGCGTATAATGCTCCGGGCAGTGTTCTTTCAGGAACTTCAGTGCAAAGATCAGACCGACGATGGAGATGATCATTTTGAGGATCGGTGTCAGGATGCCCATGTTGTTGACGAACAATGTGTGGTCCCAGAGCAAATATGAACCGACGAACATAACTGCCGTAGAAAAACAAGGCTTCGCTTCCTTCTTCGACATATAACAATGCAGGAGGATAAATACCGTGATCGAAAAGAAGATCAAAGACAAAAACGTAAGGATCAATTCGATCGAATGCGTCGCGGTATAGGCCTTGACCCCATCCAGATATCGATCCAGTTCCTTGATGCCCTCTTCATTCATCTTCGAAGTCAGCTCTGCAAAATTCGCCTTGCTGTTGATGGACTTCGCAGTCAGGATCGAAAGTGCGAAATTCACGAAATAAAGCAGATACTCGATCAGCAGGAAGCCGAACGCAACATTGACCGTGGAACCCATCGTAGGTTTCTGCTTCATCAGTATGAAGAACTTATAAAAAGCAAAGAACCAGGCCATCAGGATCAGCGCTTCCAGGAAAACGAACAGGATGCTGATAAACGGCGCTACGGGATGCATGGACATCGTATCGTCATTGGCAACCGTCACGAACGCCGACAGGGCCAGTCCGCGAAGGATATCGACCACAAGCTCGATGGCCTGGTGGTAAATGTAGCATCCCAGGCCGCCCCAAAGGATCGCCATGAAATATCCGGAAAACGTATTGTGAACATAGAAAAACAAAAGCAAAGAGACAACGATCAGAAAGATGATCAGACCTAACTGCCAGTTGATCGCGCTACTATCGACGCGAATGACCTCATCCGGAGTATGCTCCGGAGCAAACAGCAAGTTGCCAAACATAGATACACCTCATAATACAGATTCAACGTTAATCATTCTATCAAAGGCCGAAGCCGCTGTCAAGGAAACTCAAAACTCAGCACAGGGATCTGAGCTCTTTCAGTTCATCCACGGAAAAATAATAGTTCGTGTTGCAAAAATGACAGTTGACTTCGATTTCTTTCCCTTCCGCGATCATCGCATCGAGTTCTTTTTTACCGATGGAGATCAGTGCCTTTCCGACGCGGGTCTTCGAGCAGTCGCATTTGAAAGCGCAGGGATATCGTTTGCTGATCACAGGATCCATATCATGCAGGATCATCATGCAGATGTCCTCCGGAGACATGCCCTTATCCAGCA
>ONPC01000106.1 GCA_900319565.1 uncultured Eubacteriales bacterium
CATAGAAGCCGTGAAGAATCAGGAGATGACCGGCATGGAGTTCTTTGCCAGATGGTGCGACATGAGCTTTACGGATGAGGATGTATCCTTTCTCGTCATGGAATTCGTAAAGAGCTACAACGATGACGGCTATATCGACGATTACGGCAAATACATGGGCGATAAGGTCTTGTCCACGGGCTTTTCCTGGGATGACTATCTGGGCTTTGAGCCGGTGATCGACCGCGCGTTTGAGAAATCCCTTTGATAATTGGCAGGGGAATCACCATGATAAAGAAGATCAGCTCATTGGTTTTGGCGCTGGCAGTAATCCTTTCTGTTGTTTCCTGCGGCAAGGCAGATAAAGTAAAGACCGGCGATAACATCGAGTTTGGTAATTACAAGGGTCATACGACTTGGCGTGTTCTGGATATTCAGGGTCCTGAAGCCCTGATAATCACAGAGGATATTGTCGATAAACACATATTCGATACTACTTATTACGGCTGGGAAAGTGATGACTGTGATATCCGTATCTGGCTGAACACAACATTTATCAGTGAGGCTTTTTCGGACGAAGAGCGCAGTAAGATAATCAATAAGACCGGTGACGAAGTTTTTCTGTTAAGTGTTGAAGAAGCCTACAGATACTTTAAAGATGACGAAGACCGGTGCCTTTCCACGGGCGATAATCTGGGATGGTGGCTCAGATCCAAAGGTGCCTATGTTGATCATGCGTCAATAGTAGATACTTCCGGACTTTACCCGGGTAATATCGATGATGAAGGCGGCCTTGTATTCTGTGAAAGAGGCGTCCGTCCTGCCGTTTGGATCAAGCTTGATTCTGCGGACAATGGAAATCCGGATGTATCTGAGACCGTATCCGACTGCGGATGCTTTACTCTGCAGCAGAACGGATCGGCAACTTACTTGACAGGTCTGACGGAAAAAGGAATTGAACAGGAGGAACTGGTGGTTCCTGCCGGGGCTGAGGTTTTCTGCTGTCTCAATGAAGCAAATTCAAGGACTGTTGCTTTCGAAAGTGACAACGATATTGACTATGGTCATATGTTTACCAGAATGAAAAATCTGGAAACAATAAAGCTTCCCACAAACCTTACAAAACTGGGGTGGCACTCGAATTGTCCGAATCTTAAAGAAATAGATATTCCGGAAGGTGTTACTGTGATACCGGTTAACTGTTTCCTTAATGACAGCAAACTTGAGACAGTTACTGTCAGAGGCAGTCTGACTGAAATAAGATGTTATGCATTCGGCGGATGTCAGTCATTGAAAACGGTCAATATCCCGGATTCTGTTACAACGATAGGACCTTATGCTTTTGCCGCATGTGAGTCGTTAAATGAAGTCACTTTGCCAAAGGACCTTAAAGATGCAGGCGAATGCGCATTTGGCGGTTCCGGAGTCACGACATATATCGTTCCTTCTGAAATGCAGTTAGAGAAATGGGACAGTTCATCATTCGATACCATGACGCCGGATCATTACACGGTCAAAGTCGCAGAAGGTTCGTGGGCCGATATTCATTTCGATGAGGTCTTTACGGGGAATGCAGTAAAAGAGTACTACTGATCAATTATGCACGGACGGTTTGATATGAAGATCCTAAAGAAATATTTGACTGTTATCCTGACAGGCGTAATGCTCATTAGCACTGCAGGATGCTGGGATATGCTGCCGGGACAGAAGTCATTTAATCCTGATCCGGATTCGGAAAAGATCAAGGGAGTGTTTTTGCTGTTTGGAGAAGAAATATCACTTCCTTGCACCGTGGCCGATCTCACAAGCCAAGGCTTTGAAACCGATTATCAATGGGACAGTGATGGTATGATCTCGATGTGGCCGGGCACTGATCTGAAAAAAAGCGGCGCGCCCTCACATTTTTATGCCTGCATTGACAGAGAGTGGATCAGCAAATTAGAAAAGAATGAAAAAGTTACTGAAGACTGTGTAATCGCTGCCATCAAGTTCCAGGATGATTCCAATGTCACCTTCGAATTGAATGATATTGAGTTCGGTATTCCGGCAGAGGATTTTGTTAATACTTTCGGGAAACCGGCCTATGAATTTGATTACGGGTCTCAGGGTTATGGACGTTACTATGAAGGTAATAACGGATGTGTGTACAGATTCATTTTCGGATACGAGAAAAAGCTTTGGAATATTATGATCGCCACTCCGGAATACATCAATTGGGAGATAAATAACCTCTATCATGGTTAAGAATTAAGCTGTATTATCAATAAAGGGATCAATATGGGATACAGACTTGAAAAATGCACTAAATGCAACAGACTCTATGTTGTTGAGGATGAAGGACCGGCAGGCGAATGCCCGCATTGCAGGGACTCTGAGAAGCGTGCTCTGACCGGCAAGAAAGGGCCTGATCTTGATAAGCAGGAAAATAAATTATATGCGCAGCTCGAAGAACTCAACAAAAAAATCGATGAAGCGGAATCAAATATAACGCCTCCCAAGAAGCCCAAGACTCCGTGGACACCGTCAC
>ONPC01000164.1 GCA_900319565.1 uncultured Eubacteriales bacterium
TCTCGGTTCGTCTCCTTCGGCCAGGAAGAAATCAGGGGCCGCTTCCCCCATTAAGACAGCCTGTCCGTCCTGAATACGTATAAACGCGCTGTCGGATCCGCCGCTGTACATGAGTATGGTACCATCTTTGACAGCCACCTCCGGATTTTTGAAAGTAGCCGGCAGATCGCAAAGGACTTTTCCCGCACCCGTTGCAAGGTCATAATCCATAAGAGGTGCAGGTTCGGAGAACATCTCATAAGGATCATCGGGGTTTGGCAGAATGCCGCCCGTAATCTTAAGCTGTCCACCATCATTCAGGATGCTCTGGTCGAGGTACATTCCTTCGGAGGAAGCTTTTGTCCACTGATTGGTTTCGGGATCGTACACGTAAACACGTTCTTCGCGCTTTCCTTCCGGGAATCTGCCAGTTGGTTCACCCCATTCGGTAACATACATCGTTGCGCCTTCCACCACGATCTTTCCTTCGTACATGACTGCGGAAATGTCCTGGAGCCATTCCGGAAGATCCGGGAGGTCTGCCCATTTCTCAGTCTTGAGGTCGAAGCAGTGCATGCTTCGGTAGGCAGGGTATTCAACAGTCTGGCCACAATAAGCAGGCAGATGATACAGCTTGTCGCCAAGGCCAACAAGCGGTCCTCTGGTCTCCCAGTCGCCTTCTCCATCACCATAAACGGCAGCATTACCCGTTGAGGAATCGAAAGGCAGATCCTGTTCATAAACATTTTCACTCTTTCCCGTAAAACACATCCGTGTATCGTGTTTGCCGCCCGCATTCGTCAATACAACACGAAGGATGCCCTTGAGCGGTTCTTCGGACTCCAGCGTCACTTTATCGTCCGCCCAGGAGGCGATGTGTGCAGTGACAGACTGCAGGTCTCCCCCCACGATATAGCGGGACAAATCAACGCTGCCCTTTTTCGCGCCAAAATTTGATCCCATAATGGTTATCGATGAGCCACTTGCCGTGACATCGCTGATGGCAGGTGCAAGTGGCGAAGCATCTTCGCTGCCGCCCTCCGGTGAACCGGTAACCGAAAAATCAAAGATGCCGCCTGTTCGTGTTTCCAGGGCTCCGCTATCGGGGATACGCACTTTGGAACGCACAAGGGAAGCGAGTTCGACGCCTTTGTAACCCTCCTGAGAAGCCAGTACCGCAGCAGCGCCCGAGACTGCCGGACACGCCATCGAAGTCCCACTTGCAAACTCGTAAGGAACCTTATGGGTCCCGATGCCGATGGAATCCATATACAAGGTAGTGCATCCCTTCGGAAGAGAGATCCTCACCTTAATGGAGAGAACGTTGCCGGGGTTGACAGCAGATACGTGCTGATCGATCCCCGGGTTATATCTTCCATCAACGAACATATCATAAGTAATATTGAAATTAGTGACTCCCCATTGGCCATCAGAAGAACTGCTGGCTGTCATGGTGATAGCCCCTGTCGGTCTGGTAACTTCGACGATCGTTTCTCCGCCATCTTCTCCCGCCATGGGAACATTTTCCTTGATGAAGGCGGCATTGGTAGAAGCGTAATTAATCAGACTGGAGCTGCCTTTTTCAGTGGCAAAGGCTAATCCAAGCCGAAGATCCTTTATACCGTCGAAGCGTGAACCTATATCCGTGCCTTCGAGGTCGATATCAAATTGCAGGTCGTAGGACTGGGACTCGGTTACCCAGCTGGATTCATCGACCACGTAAGCGGGATCAATGTCGATCTTGAGGCAGCTCTTCCCGGAAAAATGTGCCAGATTCGTTGTGGTTGAGATATCTTCTCTCACCACATCTTCCTCCTCGTAGATTTTGGGGTTGCCATCACGATACACTTGTGAAACTTTGACCTTAGCCTTATCCTGTCCATCGAAGCCGAGATAGACGAAGTTTTTATCAGGTACTGCATCGGGATAGAACAAACCACGGTCCGGTGCTGTTGTAGACAGGATACTCGTTCCGGGTGCTGCCAGATCTACCGTCTTCGTACCGTACTCACTTGTGGTATTAAGCCGGTCGTTTGGTGCCGTATTAGCCACGACGATGACGTATGGGTTGTCTGCACTAGACGACGGAGTTTTTTCGTACCGGTCGTTGTTTTTGCCGTCATTGCCTGACGAAAATACACTCACGATGCCCCAGCGTTCTCCCAGGTCTCGAAGCACGGCGTCAATCGCACGGCTCGATGAATACTCACTCCAGGAGTTGCTGGTGATCGTGATGCGTTCCTCCTCCGGAACCAGCTCATTAAAGTGGTTGACGAATGCGTAGGCAGCCAGTGCATCTGCCAGGGATTCATTTCCCTCCCCGTCAGCAAGCTCAATACCGACGATCTTCACATTTGAAGCGACGCCGCTCGTGCCTGATCCGTTCCACTCCGCTCCGATGATTCCTGCCGTATGGGTTCCGTGACCAAATGCGATAGAAGCCTCATCGATCACGTTACCGTACATACCTTTGCCAACAGCATTATAACCCCATTTCCAGCATCCAAGCTCAGCCTGCTGCTCAGGGGTGAACTGATACAAGACGTTCTTCAAATCCGGATGTTCATAATATATCGCTGTATCCAGAAGGGCCACTGTAACCGGCTTATCCATGTTACCATCCTGACCTACAGCTCCGAAACCGGGGACGTTGATGGAGGGATTTGCTGTCATTCCAGGCGTACGGATGGTCTGGTCATTGGACCAGTTGCCCCACTGCATAAATGTGAGATCTCCCGCAGAGTCTTCATCGGACCCGGCTGAGAGACTGTCCTCGGCACTCCCCTTCGCTGCAGATGTGGTCTCGTCGAGGCGAAAGTCACTATCCAGTTCGAATGTATAGTTTGGCTCAGCGAAGACCACTTTCGGATCCTCTTCCAGCCGCCTCAGCAACTCCTCCGTCGATAAGGTATCCGAGCTCACAACACATATTTCGATATCATCAGTAAGAGGCATCGTTTCCTTGACGGAATAGGAAGGATGCTCAGCAGCTATCTGCGTCTCATCATCCTCAGATGCCTCCTGTACGGCTGACGGATCTACGGATATAAGTTCTGTAACCTCACAGGAGTTGTCAGATTCGACCTCTATCTGCCCGGTATCGATCCGGATGGCCGCGATCGCCTCTCCCTTTACGTAGCTTCCTGCTGCAAGCTGATCTTCGATTTCATCCGCATGTAAAGTTCGCGGGCTCATTGTAATGACAAGCAGAACCGCAGCAAGGAGTATAACAAATCTGCATCTTAACAATTCTATCCTATGATTCGTTGAATTCATATCAATTCCTCCTTTATCCACTTTTTTAAAGGAATGCTAACTCTACCGAGAAGAATTTTTCCGATAGTTCTTTTCTACATCTTATAAATTATTTTACTACAAGAAA
>ONPC01000165.1 GCA_900319565.1 uncultured Eubacteriales bacterium
GGCGGTTCCCTCAGTATTAACTACTAAAATTCCGCGAAATTTCGTCAAATCTCGTCAAAAAGATTCGAACGATTTTTGGCATAAGAAAACCCTGTAAGCCGCATGGATACAGGGTTTCGTGATATTTCTTTGTCTTGATTAACGTTTTGAGAACTGAGGTGCGCGTCTTGCTGCCTTAAGGCCGTATTTCTTTCTTTCCTTCATACGAGGATCACGGGTCAGGAAGCCTGCCTTCTTGAGAACCGGACGGAACTCAGCGTCTGCCTTGCAGAGTGCTCTTGCGATGCCGTGACGGATCGCACCGGCCTGACCAGAGAAACCACCGCCGCGTACGTTAACGAGTACGTCAAACTTCTCTGTATTCTCGGTAGCTGCCAGAGGCTGGCGAACGATCACCTTCAGGGTCTCAAGGCCGAAGTATTCGTCCATGGGACGCTTATTAATGGTAACAACGCCTGTACCGGGCTTAATATATACACGGGCAATGCTCTTCTTTCTTCTGCCTGTGCCGTAAAACTTATCTGCCATTTTTTTACTCTCCTTTCAACCTCGATCAGAATGTCAAAACTTCAGGCTTCTGTGCAGCGTAAGGATGCTCAGCACCGGCTACAACATGAAGCTTTTTGATCATTTCTCTGCCCAAAGGTCCCTTCGGGAGCATACCGTGTACGGCAAGCTCGATCACCTTCTCGGGCTTCTTAGCCAACATTTCTCTTAAGGTCGTCTCTCTCATTCCGCCCGGGAAATCGGAGTGGCTGTAATAGATCTTCTGATCCAGTTTCTTACCGGTAACCTTGATCTTCTCTGCATTGATAACGATCACGTAGTCACCTGTATCGATGTGAGGTGTGAAAGTAGGCTTATTCTTGCCTCTCAAAACAGCGGCAACACCGGATGTCAAACGTCCCAGTGTACAACCGGCCGCATCAACTACATACCATTTTCTTTCAATCGTAGCCGGACTGGCCATGAAACTCTTCATTGGTTAACCTCCATTATGGTGGCACGGGCGAACCCGTGTTTTTGTCTATCATAGTGCTTTGTGTCAGGTCCTGCGTAAAGCATCCGGTATTCCGGGGCATGGTATACCGAGGCGACTTCACGACAGAAGACGTCACATTAAGAGATTATATAACACCCTCCACTATCTGTCAAGGGGTTTTTCTTTATTTTTTTATACTTTCAGGCTGCCGCCGATTCAGTCGTCCTCACGCAGAAGTTCTGCGACCTCCTCCATGGACATGGTCGTCGAATCGTGAATGACTTCCTCGTAAATGACCTCGCCTTCTTCTTCGAAGACCTTCCATTCCTTCACCGGTTCATCCAGCTCTTTATTCAGGATCTCAACGTTGATCTTTTCACCGTTTTCATTCAGGCCTTCCCTGGATACCTTCTTGCCTTCGGCGATATCCAGGATCATCTTCTGCTTCTTGATCTTATCATCGTACTTCTTGATGACCTGATCGTAGCGCAGCCACTGGTTGTTATACGGATCGTAAACGACGAAGATGCGGCGGATCGTCATGATGATGACCACGATCAATGCGATCAAAAGGACCACGATCAGGGTTCCGAAAACATTGGCCACGAATGCCATATCATTCTGGCGGTATTCATCCATGAAGTCCGACATGGCCCAAGAGAAAAACAACGCGAATACGAGGGCCACGTAAAAGATCAGGCGCAAGATCTCCTTCACGCGGTTTTTCTTGATCTCCACACGGGAGATCTCCAGGTTGGAAACCATCTTTTTGATCCGTTGCAGATCGATATCATTAATATTACTTTTGGTCACTTTCATATGCAGCCTCCTCTTGAATACTGTTCCATGCATCTTCTACGGATAACACCAGCTCGCCATCCGTCTCGCGAACGCCGTCCATCACGCCGTTTTCGGAAAAAACGTGTTCTGCGGTCGATGCGTCCCGGGCCTTTTGGTCGTCAGACATCGCGTTTTGCTTCGCCGTCCGTTCCATTGCCGCTGCTTCTTCCAAGAGTTTCTTCTCTTCTGCCCGCAGTTTCCGGATGACATCCTCCTGAAGCAGTACATACTGTGCATAACTCTGCTGATCGCGGCTGACCGGATCGGTGTAATACAAACGCCTGCGAAGATTGAGGATGATGATGGCGGCCAATGCAACGATCCCGGCGTACACCAAATATTTCGCCACCGAGGTCAGGCCGTAGCCTACAAGGACTAATTCACCGGGGCCGGTCGATGCGTTGTTTCGTACCAAGTCGGAGTCTATGTTGTCGTCCATCATCCGGAATATTGCGGTGATGACCAGCAGCACGACGATCACGATCGTACACATCAGCACGTTGTGCCCTTGTTTCTCATGAGCTTTTACAGCGTTTGCAAACTCTTCTTCCTCATCGACCAGTTTCTTATGAACCATCTCGATCTTCTGTTGATGTTTTGTGTAATCCAAATTCATGGTGCAGTACTCAGCCCGTGCCGGTCCCGTCCGGACGGGTCATCTTTTCTCTTTTTATTCGTCTTCGTCTTCAAAAGACTCCAGGTCCTTTAACGCGTCTTCCATTGAGATGGTAAGGCCCTGATCTCGGTCCATGCGGACATGTGACACCTCCGGTCCGGGATGTCTGAGCGGATCCCGATCCGAAGTATCCCGCTTCCCGTAATCCTCTTGCAGGGAACGCATGTGCTCCGTCATGGAGTTTTGGAACTCCTCGCTCGTACGCAGAGAAGCTTTCTTTTCCTCTGCCTTCGGAGGTTCGGGTGCCGGGCGGACGGGCGTATCCTGTTCCTCAGCCGTCACCGGCTGCACAGGGTCCTGATCGGATGAAGCCTGCACGCGCCGCAGGACTTCGGTCTTCTTCGGGCGTCCGTCGTAACTGTATTTATCTTTCTCGCCGCCGGTGCGATGCCGAAAAGCAGCGTGTTCGCCTTCTTCTTCGCCTTGCTGCTCCGCAGCGTGAGCGGAATGGCTGATGTAACTGTTGGCAGCATTCGAACTGTCCTGCTCCTCAAACGGCGTCTGCTCGCGCGTCGTCGCTGTAGGATAATAGAAAAGGTTGCTGCTGGCAGGATGCTTCGGCGCCTCTTCCTTCTCCTCGATCACTTCTTCCGGAGCTTTGCGGATCCTCTCCATCTCGCTCATAAGCTCCTCGGAAAACTCCAGTTCATCCTGTGCTTTTCTCTTCAAATCCCTCATATATTCCTCCAATTTCTTCTGCTCATTTGCAGCAGTTTCTTCTTCGGTCGGTTCGCCGTTTGATGCCGCCGCGGGCTGAGGGTGATCTGCCTCCCGCGCTTCGGCCGGCGCTGCCTGCTCTGCATATGCATCTGCAGGCGCTGTGTTTTCTACAGGCATGTCGGCAGACTCTGCCTGACTTTCGCCCTGAGCGGTCACTTCCGCTCTGTCACCGGGCGTTATCGGTTTCGTCGGATTGCCGGCCTGATTTGGCATAAGGTCGATCACCTCCACGGTGGTTTCTGCCCTTCCGTAAGAAAGATCGTACGGGCTTTGCTGCGCCGCTGAGCCGCCGAACTCCGATTTTCCGGCCTCGACGACCGCCTGTGTCAGCTCTGTCATGGAGATCGTCTTTGCTTCGTTTGCATCGACCACAGGCTTATTCCAAGCCGGTTCCCTACGTCTGCGGACGCAGGCCAGCATGAATTCGATGTCTGTCAAAAGGTAATTGTAATTCTCAATGGAATTCTCGTCGCGGTCAATGAGCGTGATCGAGGGAATCAGACGGTTATCCCGCTTCTCGTATAAGTAGCGGATCCCGTAAAATACCGCCAGCGCCACTCCCCCGTAAAACAACAGATAGGACATGACCATCCAGACCTTCCATACCATGGGCGGGAAATGTTTTGCGATCGGGATATCCAGTATCCGACTGACCACGGCTACGACGATCGCCAGGATCATCATCTGCCTGTTCATCTTTCGGTGGATCTGAATCTCCTCCAGATCTGAAACCACGATCTTTCGCTTTTCATTGATCTCTTCTTTATATTTTTCGATCAGAGGTTCCGTCGCGCGTGCGACATCGGTGTAATACCCTCCGTTCACCGTATCGAAACGATACGGCTCGATACGTGAGGCATCTGCCTCTGCAGGTGTCATGCTCTGACGGATCTCGATGAGTTTGCGGAAATTCCGCTTCGTCTGGCTGTCGATTGAGGCTGCCGCTTCACGAAATGACAGTTCGGTGCCGTCTTTCATGAGGATCGGGTTTGCATATTTAGCATAGGCCATCACACATTTTACAGCGAAAGCGATGCCGAGAATAACCACAAGCAAAAGGAAGATGTCGATCAATCCGCCAAATGCAAGCAGCGAAACACTACGTCCCGAAACAAAAACGTCGCGAAGAACGCTGACCAGTCCGACACATGTCAAAAACCCCAGGAGAATGCCGTAACGCAGCATCTCATCCTGAGCTTCCCGGTGTCGGAAGACCATCTCGCGCTTTTGGCGGACGCCTTCTTCGATCAGCCCTTTCAGCAACATGACCTGTTCGGCTTTGCTGATTCCGGTTTCCTCCATTCTTTCCTCAACCCCTTACACAAGTTTACTCAAAATCATCCTCGTCGTTGATGGAGCGGAGCGCATCCTCGATCGGAATGACCAGGTTCCCCTTGGAGTCACTGGCGATACCGTTCAGGTTCGGCTTCAGGTCGTCCGTCGCCATCTGTCCGTCCATACGATTCTTCATGGCAATGAAGCTCTCCATCTGCAGCTTCGTCGCCATCTCAGCACGTTCCCTCTCTTCGCGGGCACGGCTCTTTTGCTCTACCATGGCCTCGCGAGCCTCCAGAATCCTCTGCTTCTGAAGCTTCACGTAGGAGCTGTAAAACATTCTGCGTCCATTTACACCGTCACGCACGACCAACGAGCGGTACATGCCCACGACGGCGATCACCCCGAAAAACACGATCAGCGCGTACATCACGTACACAAAGACCATAACCAGCGAAAAGCCCCCCATGAAGAGCGCGTATTCTATGGAATTGTCCTGTTTGTACTGCTCGATGTGAAATACATCCTGGATCATCGTGATGTAATACAGACCGCCCATGACGATCAGCGCGCCGATGAACCACATCCGATATCGGCGGTGCTCCTTCTCCGCATCCTTCAGCGCATATTCCTGTTTATCCAGTGCCTCCTTACGAATTAAATATTGTTGCTGTGCAACACGATCCCCTAAAATCGCCATTTATACTCTCCCTGTTTGTCAAAGCACTCTGCAAGGCAAAGCGTTTTGACATCTACACTCAAAAAAGCAAAAGCCGGCTCTACTCTTCTTCCTCCGTGATGCTTCGGATCTCATTCAGCGCATCCTCAAGAGAGAGCGTCGGTCCTAAGTCGTCATCCAAAGAGATCCCGTGTTCATCCCCTGTCTGCAGGATCTCGCCGCTTCCGAATTCTTCCTCTGCTGCCTGACGGGCCGCTTCCGCTTCGATCCGGCGCGCCTCTGCATCGATCTGCATCTGTTCCTCCCGTTCACGGGCCTCCGACAGAAGTTTTTCTTTTTCGGCAATGATACGCTCATAGTCCCGTTTCAGGTCTCCCGGGTGCATCATGATCCCCGTATCCACATGCTGCTGGGATACGATCATCGGCACGCGCTGGATCAGCATCACGGTCCCATAGATCATGATCGCAAAGCAGAACACGATCAGGGCAATGCCCGGAACGTGCAGAAATTCGTTCTTCATCAGGAAGATATCCGCCAAGGCGGTCACCCCGGCTGCGAGTACAATAAGAACACCCATTTTCAAAGAAAATGTGATTGCTTCTTCTTTTTTCAGTTGTACAACTTCTAATTCCGTCTGATAATATCTCAGATCTTTTTCCAATTCCGCGATCGACGATCCCTGAAAAGAGACAGTCTCATGTTTGTACTCCATTTCCTGTTTCCTAGCTTTCCGGGTTTATACGATACTGACCCGTATACATTATAGAATTTTAGAGCGAAAAAGTCAAGAAAAAGCAAAGAGCGCTTGCGAACGGAATGAACCGTACGCAAGCGTTCTGAAAAGCTAAAGAGCATAACTCTTTTCTGTTTTCCTGTTAAGTGTCTGTTAAGTCGTACTCAAGCAAGTAGACCTGATCGTCATAGAGGACCCAAAGTTCGGCTTTTTCCGCCTTTATATCCTCTGATTCCTTAGAAGTCTTGGGAAGGCAATTCAAAATGATCTGAGTCTTGTCTCCAACCACCTCGGTCGAAACCGTGATATGGTTTACCGCGCTTCCATTGATACTCATCCCGATGATCTGTGTGGGCTGCTTTTGGTCCACCTCCGGAAGGATCAAAGCCAACCGAAATGTGCCCGATTGCGGAACGGAAGTCACTTCCTTTTTCCCGTCTTTAGAGCTAATAAACTCA
>ONPC01000184.1 GCA_900319565.1 uncultured Eubacteriales bacterium
CCCCGGTTATGTAACTTTAACCTATGTTGTGTGTGCGTATCTGTTCGGCATCATACTGTTTTCTGCGATTATTTTGTTGTTTGGAAGGAAAATGGAGATCCGTGTATACGGTCCCCGGTAGGTTGAGGAGAAATGATGATAGAAATACGTGAGTTAACGAAAGCATATAATAAAACCGTTGTACTGGACCATGTCAGCGTAACATTCGAAACGGGAAAAATCTACGGATTGATCGGAAGAAACGGATCTGGGAAGACTATGTTAATGAAAAGCATTCTTGGGTTTGTTTATCCGGATGAAGGTGAAGTGCTCGTCGATGGCAAGAAGATCGGAAAGGATAAGGATGTCCCGGGAAATGTCGGTGCGATCATCGAAACACCCGGTTTCCTGCTGGACAGTACAGCCTATCAGAATTTGAAATATCTGGCTATGATCCAAAACAAAGTTACGGATGATCAAATTCGAAAGGTGCTGGATCAGGTCGGACTCAATGCGGACGATAAAAAGAAAGTACGCGCGTTCTCATTGGGAATGCGGCAGCGACTGGGTCTGGCACAGGCCCTGATGGAAACACCGAGCATCCTGCTTTTAGATGAGCCGATGAACGGATTGGATGATCAGGGAGTAGAAGACATGCGTCGTATCCTGCTGGAATATAAGACTTCGGATCGCATCATTATTGTAGCTAGCCATTCGAAAGAAGATATTGAATTGCTTTGTGATGAGGTATATCGAATGAGCCGAGGCAAGATCGAAAAAAATACTGAGAAATAAAGATTGAAGCCGTGATGCTGTTATACAGTCATCACGGCTTCAATGTATTGACGGCCGTTTATTTCTTTGTTTTCCAGAGACAGGGTCCCGTTGTATTTATCTACAGACTCCTTTAAGATAAATAAGCCGTAGCCGTGTTCGCCGGTCGAATCTGTCTTAGTTGTATATCCTTTCGAGAAGAATAGTTTTCTCAGTTCCGGAGTCAGCAAAGGCCCCGGGTTTTCTGCTTTTACGATGATACGACCTTCGGCGCTGCTTAGGATCAGAGTACCGGTTTCTTCCGGGGACAGTGCTTCGACCATATTATCGAATAATACTCCGACCATATCGATCAGTTCGTATTCCGGAACCGCTGTGGTGAGGATAGGGTTTGATATTATCAGTTCGATCTTTTTGTTGCTATTATTCGCATCGGTCAACTTTTTGCTGAGAAAAGCGGCCAGCAACTTATAGTTGAGTTTCATCAACAGAGTGAGAGAGGAATGCTGCTCGATGTAGGAAACGTAGTTCTGAAGCTCCTGCGACAGAGCATCATAGTCCTTACAGACGGAAGGCAACATACGGATGCTTTGTATTTCGTTATCATACTTGTGCTGTCGGATCCGAACCTGACCGATCAGTTCCTCTAACAGAGGCAAGTAGGTATGATATGCTGACAGTTCTTTTTCTTTTTCCTGTTGCTTTAAGAACTCGCGTATAAGGATGATGTTCAGGGCGATGACCGTCAGTATGGGGAGAACCAACAGTGCAACCAGGTCATAGTATTGCTGTTCGAACAATTTATTATATACATTCAGCATGATAGCGATGCCGAATAGATTTACAATAGCGCTGAGGACCGGCAGACTTTTTGATTTGAGGAAGCGGAATACTGGCCGGGGAATATGTAAAAGAGATAGAATGCACAGGATGAACAGGGTAGTCAGGTTTCCGATGAGAGGAACAGCATAGGGCCAATCCGGAAATGTCAGGAAAGAAAAGACATATATCAACAGCATCTGGATCAGCATTATGGATGTATAGATCAAAACCGTAAGGAGGAGTGTATCTAAAGGACTCTTTCGAAAAACGCCCCATAAAAAAACAAAGACGAGGAATATCAAAAGAAAAGCAACCAATATCTCGGATGGAATAAAGCGTTCGATCGCGGTTTCCGTAAACATATAGAGCAAAGAACCAACCATCAGGCGCTTAGTAAACTGGGATATTTTTGCAGAAGGTAAGAAGCCCACGGCCAATATAAAAGTCATTATGCTTTCCATGAACGCGAACAAACACGCCATGAGGTATTCTGTCATTGCTGTTTCAACCCTTTCAGTTTTTTTTGAAAATGTCTTCCGATCGGTATGAGATCTGTAAGACCCCTTATATGGATTGACCGGGTGGTCCAATCCAAAGTATGAATCGCGAAAGGGTTGACAGCGTAACTTTTGTGACATTGCCAGAGCCCTTCAGGGATTCGTTCGCATAATTCCGAGAGACTACAGTCGCGCGTTTCAAAGCAATTATTCGCAGTATAGATTTTGAGAATGTGCCCCATTACCTGAATATACAGGATCTCATCGGATTTCAAGTGATACAGTATTCCGTTTACATCATGCAAAGCGATTTCGTTGTGAGACGGATGGATGATCCGAAGCAGAGACCGAAGCGCTTCACAGAGGGCAACATCGTCGTATGGCTTGATCAAAAAACTGTAGCAGTGTATCCGGTTGATCGCTTCTGGCATGTGTTCCGGGAAAGAAGTTATAAAAATAATGGGGGTGGTTTTATATTTTTCAAAGGATCGGATATGTTTTCCAAGATGGATTCCGGATCTGTGCTTCTCTTTATCGAGAACGATATCCAGCATAAAAAAATCAAAAGAATACTCGATCAGCAGGGGTAATGCCGCATCATAGGAAGAGACAGCAAGGCATTCTATATCCGGAAACCGATTGCGAATCACAAGTGTCAGAGAAGAGGCTTGTACCGGATTATCTTCAACGATCAGAGCAGTCATGAGTGACCTCCTTTTAGGGGGATTATATTCAGCTTCTTTTTTATCACAATTATATCTGAAGTAGCACAGTCTGTCAATAATACTAAATCTTATGCGGTGGATCTGCTTTTTGTCTGCTTGCAGTTTTTTTGCCGGGATGTTATAATAATATATTGGATTATGGGGGCTTAGGCTCTCCGATCCGTCAATACCGAAGCAGGAGAGACGAATGTTATGAAGCATCAACGCAAGATCGCGGTGATCAACGACGTGACCGGTTTCGGACGGTGTTCCGTCACGGTCGCCCTTCCTATATTGTCCGCGATGCGGTTGGAGACGTGTATCGTTCCGACAGCAGTCCTTTCGATGCACACGGCTTACCCGGAGTATATGCTTCATGATTTTACCCCGTACCTGCCTGCGTACATCGATTCCTGGGCGCAAAGAGACCTGACCTTTGACGGAATCCTGACGGGATTTTTAGGTTCAGAGGAGCAGATCGCGGATGTCGAGAGGTTTCTGGAGATCTTCGGCAGGAACGACAAAGCAGAAGGCGGGCAACCGCGCATCGTTGTCGATCCGGTCATGGGAGATCACGGAAAGATCTACACATCCTATACGCCGGCGATGTGCAAAGCCATGCGCAGACTGATGCCCTACGCGGATGTGGCTACGCCGAATGTCACGGAGCTGTGCGAACTCACCGATGCGTCCTATGAGGAGGTCATGGCGGCCTTCGAAACCAAGGGCGCGGCAGCCCCGATTTGGGGCATGTTGTGTCGAAGACTGTCCGACATGGGACCGAAGGTCGTAGTGGTGACAGGCCTTCCGCAGGACGATCAGATCCTGAACCTGGTCTATCACCGGGCGGACGACCGGCTTTCCATCATTGCCGCTAAGCGGGTCGGTACGGAACGCTGTGGCACCGGCGACATCTTTTCTTCGGTATTGGCAGGCTCTTTTGTTCACGGCGCAACGGAGGAAGAAGCAGTCGCACTGGCAGCCCGCTTCGTCAGCACGGCGGCGGAGACGACACAGGAATTCGGTGTCGATCCGAAAGAGGGACTTTGCTTCGAAGAATGTCTCTCCATGTTGACAGAGATCGATCCGCAGCATTCGGAACTGCTGGATGTCCGTACACCGGAGGGTGAAGTCACCGGTATGGTCGTGACGCGCGAGGTCGCGCATCGCTACGGATATCTGCACGGAACGGTGCATCTGTGGATCTATCGGCCGTCGCAGGATGCGACCGGGGTGGATGTGCTCTTACAACGACGCAGCGAGAATAAGGAGTCCTATCCGGGCTGCTTAGATATCTCGAGTGCCGGCCACATAAGTGCCGGGCAGGCGCCGGAAGACGCAGTCCTTCGTGAACTGAACGAAGAACTGGGCCTTACGCCTGCATTGTCCGAACTGACGTTCTTAGGGACGTTTATGGGCTACAGCAGCGGACATTTCCACGGAAAAGTATTTCGTAATCATGAGCTCAGCTATGTTTACACTTACGAAAAGGACCTGGATCCGCTGATGCTGTCGCCGGACCCCGAAGAGGTCAGCGAGGTTTGCTGGATCCCCGGCAGCGTCGTGAGCAAAGCGGCGCAGACGCGGGACCCCGGGTACTGCTTGTACGAAAAAGAATGGGAAATGGTGCTCATGGGCATCACGTCCCGCAAGAATTGCAAGGACGGCAAATGATCGGGCTGTCCTTATGATCGGAGGCAAATCATGACAAAAATTGACATTTTTTCGGGCTTTTTGGGAGCCGGAAAAACAACATTGATCAAAAAACTTCTGAAGGAAGCATTGGCCGGACAGAAGATCGTGCTCATCGAGAATGAGTTCGGTGAGATCGGTATCGACGGCGGTTTTCTGAAGGAGGCGGGGATCCAGATCACCGAAATGAATTCGGGCTGCATCTGCTGCTCACTGGTCGGCGATTTCGGCGAAGCGTTAAAGAAGGTGCTGGATACCTATGCGCCGGAGCGTATCCTGATCGAGCCGTCCGGCGTCGGTAAGCTCTCCGACGTTATTTCGGCGGTCGGCGGCGTAGTTTCCCATCGTGAGGATGTGGAACTGGGCGCGTTCGTGACCATCGTGGACGCGACGAAGGCGAAGATGTATATCAAGAACTTCGACGAGTTCTTCAACGATCAGATCGAAAACGCGAAGACGATCATCCTGTCTCGTACGCAGAAGGTTTCTCAGGAGAAACTGGACGAGTTGATGGCGCTGCTTCGCGAGCACAATGCAGATGCGACCATCGTTACCACGCCTTGGGATGAGATCGACGGTAAGGTCATCCTGTCCGCGATGCAGCCTGAAGCATCCATGGCAGAGGAGATGATGCGTCAGCTGCGTGAGGATCACGCGAAGAAGCATCACCATCACCATGACGACGAAGAGTGTGACGATCCGGAGTGCGAGTGCCACCACCACCATCACCATGACGACGATGATGATGATGATGATGAGTGCGAGTGCCACCACCATCACGACGACGATGACGATGATGATGACGACCATGAGTGCTGCCACCATCGTCACCACGACGACGATGACGATGACGACGAACACGAGTGCTGCCACCACCATCACGACGATGACGATGATGACGAGGATGAGCACGAACATCACCATCACCATCATCACGATGACGACGAAGAGTGCGATGATCCGGAGTGTGAGTGCCATCACCACCACGATCATGATCATCACCATCACCACCATCACGGCCATGACGCAGATGAGGTATTTATCAGCTGGGGCGTTGAGACTCCCAGAAAATACAATGCCGCAGAACTTAAGTCCATGCTGGAAGCGCTGGACGATGCCGAGACCTATGGCTTGGTACTGCGTGCGAAGGGTATCGTCCCGGATGTAAACGGTGGATGGTTGTTCTTCGACATGACTCCGGGCGAGGCAGAGGTTCGCACCGGCGCTGCCGACTATACCGGCAAACTGTGCGTCATCGGTTCCAAACTGAAGGAAGAAGCACTGGCAACACTCTTTAAAGTGAATGCGTAATACGTAAGGAGGCACTATGCCGAAACAAACAGAACCCCGCGTTCCGGTCTATCTGATCCATGGATTTCTGGAAAGCGGAAAGACTTCTTTTTTGAATTTTACATTGTCCCAGGAGTACTTCAACACAGGCGAGCGTACGCTCATCATCCTGTGTGAGGAGGGTGAGGTCGAACTCGACGCCGAGCGCATCCGCAAGATGAAAGCGGATGTCGTAACCGTTGAGTCCGAGTCCGAACTCAACGAAGAATTCCTGATGGTCATGGACGCGAAATATTCCCCGGACCGCGTGCTCATCGAGTACAACGGCATGTGGAATCCGCAGACCATTATGAATATCAAGACACCGTCGGACTGGGTGCTGTACCAGGGCATCACGACGATCGACGCGAGCACGTTCAATGTGTACTTAAACAACATGAAGCCGCTCATCGTCGCCATGGTCAATATGTCCGATCTGGTCATCTTCAACCGCTGCACGAAGGATATGCCGATGTCGTCGTATCGCAGAAGCATCCGCGCCACCAATCCGGGTGCGCAGATCATCTTCGAGAACGTGAACGGTGAGGTCGAGGATGTCCCGGACGAACTTCCGTATGACCTGAAGGCACCGATTATCGACATCGAAGATATCGACTACGGCATCTTCTTCATCGATGCGCAGGACCATCCCGAGAATTATAAGGATAAGGTCGTTCGCTTTAAAGCCATGGCCTATCTGTCGAAGGAATTCAAGGGCGATACCTTCGTGCCCGGCCGTCATGCGATGACGTGCTGCGCGGAGGATCTGACCTTCTGCGGATATATGTGTCACAGCAAGTTCGTTCATAACCTGAAGTCAGGCGATTGGGTACGCGTGACTGCGCAGGTGAAGTATGAGAAGGTGAAGCAATATCGCGGCATCGGCCCGGTCCTGTACGCACAGAACATCGAGCCCACAGAAAAACCCGAAAAAGAAGTCGTATATTTCTAACGGAGAAAAATTAAATTATGACAGATAACATCCGAAGAGTTTTCCTGGTCGACTATGAAAACACTTCGATACGCGGGTTGTACGGAATATCCTGCCTTACGGGCAATGCGAAGGTCGTGGTATTCTGTTCGACACCCGTGATCCAGCGCGCCGTGGAGGATGTCCTGTACGCCTATAAGCAGCAGGGGATCGAGATCGGCACCTTCATCCTGATCAAACAGGGAAAGAACGCGTTGGATTTCATGATCAGTACCTACTTAGGGTACGAGGTCAATGCGAAGATCGACAAGGAAATCTACATCATTTCCGGTGACCATGGCTATGGCTCCGCCGTCGAAATGGCAAAGCAACTCGACTCCCGCATGATGATCGGGAGCGGTCGGAATATCTTTGAATGTCTGCCGGGCTATATGCGCCAGGGTCGCTTCGATATCGAAGACCCGAACGATTTCGCATTGCCCGCGGAAGCGGAACTTCCGAAATTGCCGCCGGCGCGTGAGGATTCGCGCGCGGGACTGGCGTATCCGGTTGCGGACGCACACCGCCAGAAGCGGGAACGCCGTTCCATCTTCTCCGCGTTTCGAAAGAAGAAGGCACCGGAGCCGGAACCGGCTCCCGTAGAGCCTGTTGAGGCCGTCCGTGTGGACGAGCTTCCGCCGCAGGCGAAGATGCCGGCGCGTAAGAAGACGCCGAAGGTGGTCGTTGAGGTGATCGACTTAGAGGACCTGCAGGTACCGACCCGTGTGGTGGGGCACAAAGTTTCCGAAGGGAAGCAGGCAGAGGCGGCCGTGGCTACGAAAAAAGAAAAGACCCGGACTGCCGTGAAAGAGCAGAGCGCGAAGCCGGAGAAGCCGGCGAAGTTAAGCCGCGCGGAGAAGGCACAGCTCGCAAAAGCAGAGAAAGAAAGAGCCGAAAGAGAAAAGGCGGAAAAAGAGAAGGTCGAAAAAGAAAAGGCCGAAAGAGAGAGACTCGAGCGCGAGAAAGCAGAGAAAGCGCGGCTCGAGAAAGAGAAGGCTGCGAAGTCGGAGAAGCCTGCACACACAGCCGGCCGTACATTGACCAAGCGTGAAAAACAGGAACTCAGAAGCAACGTTGAGCAGTACATGGTGCAGGACGGGATCGTTCCGGAGAAGTTCCATCTCGGAGTGTCGTCCGCCATCGCCAACGCGAAGGATGAGTCGGAGTGCTGTGAGGGTGTGAAGATCGCTCTGGGCCGCTTCTATCCGCAGTACATTGAAACGATTTTGCGGTACTATCATAAGTTCCGCAAATGATCAGGTCCGGCCGCTTCGGCGGCCGGAAGATCGGGGTTTATATTATGAGAGAAATTAAGAATTTAACGATGGATGAAGAGCGTGCGCTCTACCACCTGCAGGATGCAGTGGTGCGAGGTTGCGTCTTTGAAGGACCGGCAGACGGCGAGTCTGCGATGAAAGAGGGGCGCGATCTTAGGGTTGAAGATTGCCGTTTC
>ONPC01000166.1 GCA_900319565.1 uncultured Eubacteriales bacterium
CTGCGCACGGAGACGGCGGGCATGTGCCTGCTTTCGGTCTTGATGTTTCAGTTAGACGGGACGGATCAGTAACTAGAAAGGTGCTTAGATGAAAGAAATCTATTTGGATAATTCCGCGACAACGCGCCCTTTAGACGAGGTGCGGCAGATCGTTTCGCGGATGATGGAGTTCGACTACGGAAACCCTTCCTCCATGCATCAAAAGGGCGTAGACGCGGAGGCTGCGGTCCGCACGGCGAAAGAGCAGATCGCGCGGGCACTCGGCTTCGAGCTTCGGATGAAGCCTTACGACCGTGAGATCCTGTTTACTTCCTGTGGGACCGAGTCGGATAACCTGGCCATTATCGGAACGGCCATGGCCTACAAGAGGAGCGGAACGCACATCATCACGACGCAGGTAGAACACCCGGCAGTGCTTCAGACCATGGAGTACCTGAAGGAGCAGGGCTTTCGTGTGACCTACCTGCCTGTGGATGCGTACGGGCGCGTTTCGGCAAAGGAGGTCCGCGAGGCACTTTGCGAGGACACGATCCTGGTATCGATCATGGCGGTGAACAACGAAGTCGGCGCCATGATGCCCATAGCCGAGATCGGCGCCATGTTGAAGAAAGAGCGGCCGGATATCATTTTCCACGTGGACGCGGTCCAGGGCTTTACGAAGATGGACCTGCTGCCGAAGAAGATGGGAATCGACCTGATGTCGATCAGCGGCCACAAGATCCACGGCCCGAAGGGCATCGCTGTTTTGTATGTTGACGACCGCGTGAAACTGAAGCCGATCCTGTTCGGCGGCGGTCAGCAGCAGGGCCTTCGTTCGGGCACGGAAAATGTACCCGGGATCGCAGGCATCGGTCTGGCGGCGAAGCTCCTGTCCGAAAAGAAGCAGGAGGACGTGGCGCGTCTGTATGAACTGAAGAAATATTTCGTGGAAGGCTTACGGGCCATCTCCGGGATCAAGGTCCACGGCATCCCGACCGACGCGGAGGAAGATGCGGATATTACGGCGACTGCGCCGCACATCGTTAGCGCAGGTTTTTCCGGCATATCGAAAGCAGAGGTCTTGCTGCACGCGCTGGAGGAGCGGGGCATCTACGTGTCTGCCGGCTCGGCGTGCGCGTCGAACAAACCGGCCGTATCGGCTACATTAAAGGCCATGGGCATCCAAAAAGAATATCTGGAAGCTACATTACGTTTCAGTTTTTCGGTGCAGACGACGAAGGATGACCTCGATGATACATTAGAGGCGCTGCGGACGCTGTATCCGCTGCTGAGTCGTTTTTCAAGGAGATAGAAGATGAGCAAACACTTTATGTTTTTGATCAAATATGCGGAGATCGCGATCAAGGGTAAGAACCGTCATCTGTTCGAAGACGCCCTGTGTAAGCAGATCCGCCATGCCGTAAAGAACTACGGGATCACGGGCCGCGTGGAGAAACAGCCGGGCCGCATCTATCTGGAGACAGAGGATTCCGAGACCTATGATGATGACCGCGTATGTGAAGCATTGCAGCACGTATTCGGAATCACGGCCATCTGTCCGGTAAAGCAGATCCCGGTCATGGATTTCGAAGAACTGACCACAGAGGTCATCAAGTACGTGGAGGAAACATACGGAAAGGACTGTGAACTCACATTCAAGGTGTTCGCGCGCCGCATCAAGCGGACCTATCCGCAGGACTCCCAGACCATGAACGCGACGCTCGGCGAAAAGATCCTGGATGCATTTCCCGGTATGAGCGTGGATGTCCACGATCCGCAGATCCCGCTGCACGTCGAGGTGCGTGAGAAGGTCATCAACATCTATTCGCTCGAGATCCCGGGCCCCGGCGGCATGCCGGTCGGCTCCAACGGAAAATCCATGCTGCTTTTGTCGGGCGGCATCGACAGTCCGGTAGCCGGCTACATGATCGCAAAGCGCGGTGTGAAGATCGACGCCGTTTACTTCCATGCGCCGCCCTATACCAGCGAGCGCGCGAAGCAGAAGGTCGTGGATCTGGCGTGCCAGGTCGCAAAATATGCCGGTCCGATTCCGCTCTACGTGGTCAATTTCACCGACATCCAGATGTACATCTACGAGCAGTGTCCGCATGAGGAGCTGACCATCATCATGCGTCGGTACATGATGCGCATTGCCCAGCAGATCGCTGAGAATTCCGGGTGTCTGGGGCTGATCACCGGCGAAAGCATCGGACAGGTCGCCTCACAGACCATCGCGTCGCTTTCCGTAACGAACGAGGTCTGCACCATGCCGGTATTCCGGCCACTGATCGGTTTTGATAAACAGGAGATCATTGAGATCGCTAATAAGATAGGCACGTTTGAGACTTCCATTCTGCCGTACGAAGACTGCTGCACGATCTTCGTCGCGAAGCATCCCGTGACCAAGCCGAGCGCGAAGGTCATCCGGGCGTCCGAGCGGAAGCTGGAAGAAAAGATCGATGAGATGGTAAAGACCGCGATCGAAAGCGCGGAGATGATCTGGTGTAAGTAATCGTGCGAGAGGGCCGGGCGGCCGCTTTCACATATTGTAAACAAAACAAAAAAGCGGGTGGCACGACCGCCACCCGCTTTCAACCGCTAAACTATATTGATGTTATCATGATACTACGGATTTCTCCGTGTTGCGCACTCCCGAAATCCTGCAAACAATTCGCCGCCCTATTGCTTTCCTTCGGAAATCGGTTCGGCTCATGTTTGTTCGGCTCTAAGGTCGCAATCGCGTCTGCAAGCAGCCGCTTTGCGGACGTTTCGAGCCTGGTATCATTCGATAATATAAGGCTTAAGCACTTCCAAAATAGTGTCGATGTTTTCCTCTGCGTGGATGTTCAAGTCGATCGGCTTGGACAGATCCAGGCTGAAGATACCCATAATGGATTTAGCGTCAATAACGTATCTGCCGGATACCAGATCGAAATCGGTATCGAATTTAGCCAGGTCATTAACGAAGGACTTAACCTTGTCAATAGAGTTTAAAGAAATCTGAACGGTTTTCATTAAAAAAACCACCTCCTTTAACGTTAGTGCGTCACAGACGCCTAACATAATAGTAGCATCTTTTTTTGAAAAGTCAAGGAGTTTTCGTTCAGAATGGAGCAAAAATGGAAAAATACAGAAAGTGTATCGCTTTTCACAATTTGGGCTGTAAAGTCAATGCATATGAGATGTCAGCGATGATCCTGGCCTTCGAACAGGCCGGATATACCATCGTTCCCTTTGAGGGTCCTGCGGACATTTATGTGGTCAATACCTGCTCGGTCACGAACATCGCCGACCGCAAGTCGCGGCAAATGCTGCACCGTGCGGCGAAGCAAAATCCCGACGCGATCATCGTGGCTGTCGGCTGTTACGTACAGGCTGCTTACGAAGACCTTAAGAAAGATCCTTTGGTTCACGTGATCGTGGGCAATAACCGCAAGGCGGACATCGTATCCATCGTGGAGAAATATATGAGCGAGCTTCCGGAAAAACAGGAGAGCGAAAAGCCGACCCTGGTCGATGTGCTCGACATTGCCCACGAGACCTGCTATGAAAACATGGAGGTGGACGCCTCCTCGTCGCGTTCGCGCGCCTATATAAAGATCCAGGACGGGTGCAACATGTTCTGCACCTACTGTATCATCCCGCTGACCCGCGGCCGCATCCGCAGCCGTGCGGTCTCGGACATTCTGTCGGAGGCAGAGCGCCTGGCGGCGCAGGGCGTCGTCGAGATCGTCCTGACCGGCATCCACGTCAGCTCCTACGGGCGTGACTGGAAGCAGAGCGGAGAAACCGGCGCGGCCGGCGTTTCGCCCTTGCTTTCGCTGCTGAAGCGCCTGCAGGCGGTCCCCGGGATCGAGCGCATTCGCCTAAGCTCCCTGGAGCCCCGGATCGTGACACCGGAGTTTGCCGCGGAACTGAAGAAACTCACGAAGGTCTGCCCGCATTTTCATCTGTCGCTGCAGAGCGGCTGCGACGCGACCTTAAAGCGCATGAACCGCAGGTATACGGCGGAGGAATACGCAAATTGCTGCAAACTGCTGCGGACCGTGTACGACCGGCCGGCCATTACGACCGACGTCATCGTCGGCTTCCCCGGCGAGACCGAGGAGGAATTTGCCCAGACGGTGCGTTACCTGGAGGAAATAAACCTGTACGAGATGCACGTGTTCAAGTTTTCCCCGCGTAAGAACACACCCGCCGCGAAGATGCCGGGACAGCTGACCGAGGCGGTAAAAGCGGACCGAAGCGATGTCCTCATGGAGATGAGCGAGCGCCACAGCCGGGCATACCGCGAAGCATTTGCCGGAGAGACCCTGGAGGTCCTGATCGAAGAGAGCCTTCAGATTGACGGACGTGAATATTATGTCGGCTTCACGAAGAATTACATCCGCGTGGCCGTGCCGGCAGAAGAAAACCCGCTTGCGGTCAATGCATTGGCCGAAGTCACGCTGACCGCGGTTCCGGTCGGGACCGACTGCGTTTTGGGACAGCTTCGGGTTTTGGCTTGAACTTGCCTCTCGTTTGTATTACAATAGAACCGATGGAACCTGAAACAGACGGCAGGCAAATGTTTACCGGGGGAGATGAGTAAAATGGACGATCTGAACGAGAAAAACATCACGGATCCCGTAACGATTTCAAATGAAGAAAATGATGAGTCAAACGAAAAGAACGGTGTAAGGAATGTCTGGCACCGCCTCGGCGTTTATAAGTACAGACCCGTCGCGGTCACGGCGTTTCTGGTCATTGCGGCATCCATTCTGTTTGGATACTGCATAATGAATATAGGCGGAATCGTCAACCTGGGACAGCGGGTGATATCGGCGGCATCGCCGATCATCTGGGGCCTTGTGATCGCGTACGTTTTGAAGCCGATCTATAACCAGATGGAACACTGGCTTGAAAACAAACTGCTGAAACGAAAGAGATATCAGGCGAAACCGGAAAAGGCGGAAAACATCGCGAAGGCAGTCAGCAGTATCACGGTCGTTCTGGTCCTGGTCCTGGTGATCGTCGGAGTTGTCGCCATCGTGATCCCGGAACTCTATAAATCCGTGGTCGGTCTGACGACAAATCTTCCGGATTATATCGCGAATGCCAAGGGATGGCTGCACGGTGTCTTTAAGAACAATCCCAAGATGGACGAATCCATCATGAAGTATTTTGAGAAACTGACGGAATCCACCACGGACTATGTGAACGGATGGGTCCCCCAGATATCGAATGTTTTTGATGCCGTGACGAACGGACTCGGGAGCATGATGGGTATGCTATACAACATCGGTATCGGACTCGTGCTCGCGATCTACATTTTAAATGAGAAGGATGAACTGGCTGCCCAGATGCGAAAGATCGGTTATTCCGTCATTCGTGAAAAGAGAATCAGCCGGTTCCGTGAAGAACTGATCTACGCGGATAAGATTTTTTCGGGTTTCGTTTTTGCCAGATTTATGGACTCGATCCTCCTGGCGTCGATCTATATGATCGTCGGAACACTCCTCGGTATGCCCTATGTCGGCATGACGAGTATCGTCATCGGAATAACGAACATGATCCCGTTCTTCGGAATGTACATCGGTCTTATTCCCTGTTTCATCATTCTGTTCCTGGTTTCTCCGCTGGATGCATTGATCTTCTTCATTGTTGATATGGTCATCATGCAGGTGGATGCGAACCTCATCAGCCCGAAGATCCTCGGAAGCAGTACCGGCCTCTCGGGCTTCTGGGTCCTGTTCGCCCTGATCCTGTTCGGCGGACTTTGGGGCTTCTTCGGAATGCTGATCGGCGTGCCGCTCTTTGCGATCATTTACCATCAGATACGAAGCGTCGTCGACGTGCGCCTTCGTAAGAAGAATATGTCCACGGAGCTGGAAGAATATATAAGGGACCCTGTGATCAAAAAGAGGACCAGAGACAGACGTCTGCGTGAAAAGCAGGGCAGAGGGAAAAAATCCAAGGCACAGGAAACAGAGCAGCTGCAGAAAACAGAGCAGCCAAAGGAAAAAGAGAAGAACGGATAAACAGACGGACAGCTTTTGTTGTACAACATGCATAAAAAGAATCCACAGGAGGAATTCTCCTGAGTAGTTTTCACGATTTGAGGGGCTAGTTCAAAAAAATACTTGAACTTGCCCCTGATTTGTATTAAAATACTATTGATGGTACTTGAGCGGACGTGGCATCATAATTCCATGAGTAAAGAAAGAGAGGGTTGTTTTTTTGAGTGAAATAACAAATTTTACACAGCATAGCGCGGTTTCGTCGGATCTTAAGACACCGGAGAAGCAGAACGGAGTCGAGGAGATCCTGAATGCGGTCTATCTTGCAATGGTCGAAAAAGGATATAATCCGGTCAACCAGATCGTGGGTTACATCCTGTCCGGAGATCCGACCTATGTGACCGGTCATAAGGGCGCGCGCTCGCTGATTCAGAAGGTGGAACGCGACGAGATCTTGGAAGTTCTTTTGAATTCCTATTTGCATAATAAAATCGAGAGATCATGAGAAAGATGGGACTGGATTACGGCTCAAAGACGGTCGGTGTCGCTATGACGGACGCTTTGGGCGTTACCGTGATGCCTTTTGAGACCATCACGCGAAAAGAGGAAAATAAGCTGCGCAGGACGCTGGCACGGATCACCGAACTGGTTGGTGAATACGAGGTGGATGAGATCGTCCTGGGCCGCCCGGTTTTGATGGACGGTTCGGACGGGGAGCGCGCAGAGAAGACCGTGATCTTTAAGGATCTGTTGGAGAAAAGGGTCAGTGTGCCGATCGTATTTATGGATGAACGCCTCACGACCGTAGAGGCAGACGAGGCGCTTAACGAAATGGAGATCCCCAGATCCGAGAGAAAAAAATACATTGACCAGATCGCGGCAGCGTTGGTTCTGAGAAGTTACCTGAACCAGATCGAATATGACAAAGAAAAAGAGAACCTGCGCAGAGAGGATAGACATGGAGAAAATTAAACTGACAGCGGACGGAGAAGAGATTGAACTGACGGTCCTGGAGCAGACGCGCGTGGCCGGTAAGGATTACCTGCTGTGCACAGAAGACGGAGAAGACGACGGTGAGGGCGATGTGCCCTGCTATATCCTGCGCGCCGTGAAAGCCGAAGACGAAGACATTATTTACGAATTTGTCGATGAAGACAATGAATTGGA
>ONPC01000202.1 GCA_900319565.1 uncultured Eubacteriales bacterium
AAACCTCCGGAATAAAGGCCGCCTGACTGAATCCGACGTAAAAGAAGCGCTGAAGGAAGTCAAGATGGCACTGCTTGAAGCGGACGTAAACTTCCGCGTCGTTAAGCAGTTTATGAACGCCGTGACCGAACGTGCGGTCGGTCAGGACGTACTCACCGGTTTGAACCCCGGACAGATGGTCATCAAGATCGTTAACGAAGAGATGATCAAACTCATGGGTTCCGAGACGACGGAGATCGCGCTCCGTCCGGGCAATGAAGTTACCGTGATCATGATGATCGGTCTTCAGGGCGCAGGTAAAACCACGACCGCCGCTAAACTCGCCGGTAAGATGAAGCAGAAAGGGCGCAAGCCGCTGCTGGTAGCCTGTGACGTATACCGTCCGGCTGCAATCGAACAGTTGCAGACCAACGGTCGCAAACAGGGCGTGGATGTTTTCTCCATGGGCACCGATGTACGACCGGTCAATATAGCTAAAGCCGCTTATGCGCATGCCACCGAGAACGGTTTCAACGTGATGTTCATCGATACCGCAGGTCGTCTGCAGATCGACGAAGACATGATGAACGAACTCAAAGAGATCAAGAGTGCGCTGAATGTGGACCAGAGCATCCTCGTTGTCGACGCCATGACCGGTCAGGAAGCGGTCAATGTTTCCAAGACTTTTGATGACGAGATCGGCGTTGAGGGCGTGATCCTCACGAAGATGGACGGTGATACCCGTGGTGGTGCCGCACTTTCCGTAAGAGCCGTGACCGGCAAGCCGATCCTGTACGTAGGTATGGGTGAAAAACTTTCCGACTTAGAGCAGTTCTATCCCGACCGTATGGCCAGCCGTATCCTCGGTATGGGCGATGTCCTGACCCTGATCGAAAAGGTAGAGGCCACCGTCAGCGAAGAGCAGGCAAAAGAGCTCGAAAAGAAAATGCGCAACGCGCAGTTCGACTTCAACGATTATCTCGAGCAGATGAAATCCATGAAGAAGATGGGTGGACTCATGGAGATCCTGAAGCATCTTCCCGGTAAGATGTCTCAGATCCCGGATATCGATGAGAAGCAGCTCGACCGTGTCGAGGCGATCATCCTGTCCATGACCGCAAAGGAAAGAGCGAACCCGGACATCATTAACCCTTCCCGCAAAAACCGCATCGCAAAGGGCGCCGGCGTGGACATTTCCGAGGTAAATAAACTTCTGAAGGGCTTCGAACAGTCCAAGAAGATGATGAAGCAGCTGCCCGGTATGATGGGCGGGAAAAAAGGCCGCTTTAAGTTGCCGTTTTAATTTGCATTAACCGCATTATGCGTTAATGATATACAGTTAATTTATTTGGAGGTAAGAATAACAATGGCAGTTAAGATCCGTTTAAAGAGAATGGGACAGAAGAAATCCCCGTTTTACAGAGTTGTGGTAGCAGATGAGAGAGCACCCAGAGACGGTCGTTTCATCGAAGAGATCGGTTACTACAATCCGAACGTTGATCCCAGCGAGATCAAGTTTAATGCTGAGGCTGCAAAGAAGTGGCTTAACACAGGCGCACAGCCGACTGAGACCGTAGCTAAGTTGTTAAAGATTGCAGGCATCGAGAAATAATCTTGCTGCCCCCCTTTTTGGAGGTGTATAGGATGAAGGAACTGATTGAAGTGATCGCAAAATCACTGGTTACTCTTCCTGACGAAGTTGTCGTTACGCAGACAGAGAAAGAAGACACGATCGTGATTGAGCTGAAGGTAGCATCCACAGACATGGGCAAGGTTATCGGTAAGCAAGGCCGCATCGCGAAAGCGATCCGTTGCGTGCTCAAAGCAGCTTCCACGCAGGAAGAAAAGAAAGTTGTTTTGGAAATCGTTTAGCTTGTAATGAAGATGTTCCACTGTCGGATGTATTCATCCCCGGTGGATATTTTCATTTTCCGGGGCTTATTTCATTCCCCGGGGAGCTTCATCCCCGGCATCTTTAGGAGAAAACATGGAAGATTTACTTCGGGTCGGCGTGATCACCACGACCCATGGCATTCACGGTGAGGTGAAAGTGTTTCCCACTACGGACGATATCCGTAGATTTGACGACCTTAAGAAGGCCGTTTTGGTTCGGCGAAGCGAACAGATGGATGTTCACGTCGCCGGTGTCAAATATTTCAAAAATCAGGTCATCCTGAAGCTGGAAGAGATCGAAAGCGTCGAACAGGCGCGCCTGTATCAGAATGCGGAACTGTACGTACGCCGTGAAGACGCCGTACCGCTTGAAGAAGGCGAGTATTATATCGGTGACCTGATCGGGCTGAAAGTCGTGACCGATGAAGGGAAGACGCTCGGAACACTCACGGATGTGATGGAGACCGGGGCTAATGATGTCTACATCGTTACGACTCCCGAAAACAAAGAGATCCTTTTGCCTGCGATCGGTGAATGCATTCTGGATATCGATCTGGAGAACGATATCTGCCGTGTACATATCATGAAAGGATTGCTGGACTGATCGGTCGTGCTTTTCTGAACAGAAACGAGGAGATAACATGCATTTTCACGTACTGACCCTGTTTCCCGAGATGATCGTTTCGGGCATGAACAACAGCATTACGAAACGCGCGGTCGAAAAGGATCTGATAAAGATCGATGCGATCGATATTCGTGCTTATACGGCGGATAAAAAGCATAATAAAGTGGATGACTATCCATACGGCGGCGGAGCCGGCATGGTCATGGGGCCGCAGCCGGTCTACGACTGTGTTACGGACGTGAAGAAGGATCTGCCTGCGGACACTCCGGTCGTGTATCTGAACCCGCAAGGTCGTGTTTTCAATCAGTCTATAGCAGAAGAACTGTCGAAGCATTCCGATATCATTTTCCTGTGCGGACATTACGAAGGGATTGATGAGAGAGCACTTGAGCTGTGCGTTACCGATCATATTTCCATCGGGGATTATGTGCTGACCGGCGGGGAACTGCCTGCCATGATCCTGATGGACTGCATAGCCCGCCTGGTTCCCGGTGTTTTGGGCAATGATACCTCCGCGGACGTGGAGAGCTTTCACGATAATCTGCTGGAATATCCTCAATACACGCGTCCGGAGGAATTTATGGGGCTTAAGGTACCGGATGTACTTTTATCCGGACACCATTTGAATATCGAGACCTGGCGCAGACAGCAATCGATCCGCAGGACATTAGAGCGCAGGCCGGATCTTTTGAAGGACGCAAATCTGACTCCGAAGGAACAGAAATATTTAAAAATGCTTCAAGATGAAGCAGAAAAAGAACAAAGCGAAGAAAAATCGTGATTTTCCTCTTGCATTTTAAGAGAAAGCATGATAAACTTTAGAAGTTAATGTGATGGTCCGCTGGTATCGCCGTAAACGGATGCTATGAACGTCTCATATCAAATTATTATGGAGGTCGCATATGAACGACATTATTAAGAGCATTGAGCAGGAACAGCTCAAGACAGACATCCCTTCTTTCAACATCGGCGATACCGTAAAGGTTTACGCTAAGATCAAAGAGGGTAACCGCGAGAGAATTCAGATCTTCGAGGGTACTGTAGTTAAGAGACAGAACGGTGGTTTCCGTGAGACATTTACCGTTCGTAAGAACTCCAACGGCGTTGGCGTTGAGAAGACATGGCCGCTTCATTCTCCTCGTGTAGAGAAGATCGAAGTAGTTCGTACCGGTAAGGTTCGCCGCGCGAAGCTTCTTTACCTCAGAGATCGTATCGGTAAGAAGGCTAAGGTTAAGGAACTTGTTAAATAATTGAAATGCAGCCGTTTCGGCTTTCATTGTTTGACTCGTTGATTACGAGCTTTATGGAGGACAGAGTCAAAAGATTCTGTCCTTTATTTGTAGGAGAATTATGAAACTTTACGACGAAACGAATTCCAGGCGCGGCCTGCATATGCTGATCATTCTTATGCATATCGTTACAGTGGGCGCCTGCGTGCTGTTTTTGGGGCATATCTTCGGCAGCCGTTTTTCGATGGTCGGAAGTTCCATGGCACCGCAGATCGAGGATGAGGAAGTCGTCCTGATCAATCGCGCGGTATATATGATCCGGGATCCCGAACGTTTCGATCCGATCTTGTTTGAGATGGAAAGCGGGAAACGGACGATCAAACGTGTAGTAGGCCTGCCCGGAGAGACAGTGAAGATCGTCGACGGAGTGATCTACGTCAACGACGCGCCACTGGCTCTGCCGGAATACATGATCCCGCTGGCATCGACGGTTAGTTCGTCGTCCGGCGCGGTGACATTGCCCGGGGATTCCTATTACGTTCTGGGGGACAATCCCCAGTTTTCTGAAGACAGTCGCAATAAAGCGGTCGGTCTGATCACGAAGAAGCAGATCATCGGTAAACCATGGAGTGTGATCCTCCCCTTTAAGAAGGCCAGGTTTATCCCCTGAACTTTGGAGTGCTTTCATGAATGATAATAAGCCTATCATAAACTGGTATCCGGGGCACATGGCGAAAGCCCGCCGCCTGATGCAGGAGGATATGAAGCTCATCGATCTGGTCATTGAGATCGTTGATGCCCGTATCGTCCGCAGCAGCAGAAACCCCGAGATCGATAAACTGGCCGGTCAGAAGTCCAGACTGATTCTGTTAAACAAGTCAGATCTGTCGGAAGACAGCGAGAACCAGCGTTGGATCCGTTATTTCGCCGAGCAGAACATCGGCGTTGTGGCACTGGATGCAAGAACACGCACACAGATGAAAAAAGTGGTTGCCGCAGCGCAGGAAGCCTGCAAAGAGAAGATCGAGCGGGATAAACGGCGGGGTATCTTAAATCGCCCGATCCGCGCTATGGTGGTCGGTATACCGAATGTCGGTAAGTCCACGTTTATCAATTCATTTTCCAATAAAACCGTCGCTAAGACCGGAAACAAGCCCGGAGTGACGAAGGGAAACCAGTGGATCCGTGTCGATAACAAGTTGGAGTTGTTAGATACACCCGGTTTGCTGTGGCCCAAATTTGAAGATCCGGTCGTCGGAATGCATCTGGCATATATCGGTTCCATTAATGATGATATCATAAACAAAGAAGAACTTTGCATGCATCTGATCGAGGAACTTCTCGTACGTTTTCCTCACGCTTTGGATCAGCGTTACGAGGTGAACTGCGAAGGAAAAAAACCGCATGAGATTATTGAAATGATCGCGATCAAAAAATCCTGCCTGATAAAAGGCGGAGAACCTGACGTAAAACGTATGGCCAATATGATCCTGGATGATTACCGTGCTGGCAGGCTCGGAAAAATATCCATCGAGGTAGTGGAATGAAAAACAAAAAGAATACAAACGAAACGAACGGTATAAAAGAACAGGATTTCAAATACCTGGATGAAGAGAACGGCAACGGTATATCCTTCTATGAGGATCGTGCGGATGCGATCAAGCACAAACCGATCTATTATGTTGTGATCGGTGTTTTGTATGCGGCGATCCTGCTTCTGGTTGTTGGCTTGATTCTGAAGATCTTTTTCTCCAGTGCTACCGTGGAAGGCGAATCGATGAATCCCGTCTTGCAGGAAGGCGATAGGGTGATCACCAGTCACTATATTTTCTCATCTCCGAAACGTTATGATATCGTAGTAATTACGATCGACCGCGCGGAAGATATCCACTATGTGAAGCGTGTGATCGGCCTGCCCGGAGAGACGATCCAGATCAAAGATCAAAAGATCTACATCAACGGGGAGCTTTTGGAGGATGATATCTATGGTTCCTCACCGATCGATGATCCCGGTATTGCCGTAGATCCGATCACGCTCGGAGAGAAGGAATACTTTGTTTTGGGCGATAATCGCAGTGTAAGCGCAGACAGCCGTAAGGAGACGATCGGAGTGATATCCAAAGGTCAGATTCGTGGCAAGGTCGTATTTCGTTTCGGACCGTTGAAGCGCTTTGGAGGCATCAAATAAAGGAGTCCGATATGACGATCAAAGAAATTGAGAGCATATTAAAGAATACGCATCCGGAAGAACTTCCGGATGCGCTTGCGTTCTATCAAAATGATACAAGAAGTGCAGTGGCTTCCCTTATAGTCAAATATCAGAAGGTACATGACAATTACCTGGCAGAACTGGAGCGTCTGGATCAAATGCTGCGTTATGAAGATCAGGAGCGTGCAAAGGGCCGCAAGATCATCTGCGGCATCGATGAAGCCGGGCGTGGCCCGCTCGCAGGCCCAGTCGTCGCCGCTGCGGTGGTATTGCCCGAAGGAATGAAGATCCTGTACGCGAACGATTCCAAGAAGCTGACCGCAAAGAAGAGAGATGAGCTTTTTGACGAGATCATGGAAAAGGCAGTCAGTGTCGGCGTCGGTATTGCATCGCCCGCGCGGATCGACGAGATCAACATTCTCCAGGCGACCTATGAGGCCATGCGGGAAGCGGTATCTAAGCTTAGCGTCGTTCCTGACGTGAGTCTGAATGATGCAGTGACCATTCCCAAACTGAACATTTTACAGGTGCCGATCATCAAGGGCGATGCAAAGAGTCTGTCGATCGCATGCGCCAGCATCATAGCCAAGGTAACGAGGGATCGCATGATGGAAGAGTATGATAAGCTCTATCCGGAGTACGGTTTCGCCGGTCATAAGGGCTATGGAAGCGCCGATCACTATGCAGCACTGAAAAAATACGGAGCCTGCCCGATTCATCGTCGCAGCTTCCGACTGTTCGAGGAGGAATAAACAGCGCTTGGAGAACAAACGAAAAGTCGGAGGCCGCTACGAGCAGATCGCGGCAGAATACCTCCGGCAAAACGGCTATCGCATCATTGAACAGAATTTCTTCACTCGCATCGGTGAGATCGATATCGTGGCCCGCGAGAAGGGCTACCTGTGCTTTGTTGAGGTCAAATACCGCACCGGCTACGCCTATGGCTATGCCGCCGAAGCTGTCAACTACGCGAAGCAGAGAACGATCTGCCGCGTTGCGACCCTCTACATGAAGGCGCGGCGACTGCCGCAGACCACACCGGTCCGCTTTGACGTCGTCAGCATCCAGGGCGAAGAGATCCGGCTGTTTCGCAATGCATTTCCTGCGCGCTGAACCTACACATATTGTAAAACCCCGGGGTATGTATTGCGGAATGCCCCGGGGGTTTGCTTTGTTCAATCCGGTTTTCGACGATTCAAACTCTCCATGTTGCGATCGTCGGCGGACGGTTCTCTGCGCGGTGAAAAACGAACCACTCAAATTTCGCCTCTGGGTTGAATTCTTTCTCAGATGTAGGATGGCGCAATGTCCTTAAGATGTGTTATGATAAGCGCAGATGAAAAATCTTTCGATGAAATAGGAGGTTTTCGTATGAATGAGTTGCGATTGAGGATCGCGGATCTGCGCCGCGCGAAGGGGTTAACGCAGGGACAGCTTGCGGATATCGTCGGTGTTTCGTTTCAGACCATCAGCAAGTGGGAGAACGGCGGCGCCATGCCGGACATCACGTATCTTCCGGTGCTGGCTAAATATTTCGATGTTTCGGTGGATCAGCTCATGGGGCTGGTTCCCCTTCCGAACGAGGAATATATTCCTGCAGTTACGGAAACCGCCCAGTTTTGGAAGCAGAAGATGGAGTATCTGATCCGCTCACGCAAGAATTCGTTTAACGATGATTACGCTGAGTTCCTGATCCGGAACGTGTGGAAGATCGATCGTCCGGTCAATGTCCTGGACTGCGGTTGCGGTCTCGGCTTCCTGGGCACATTGTTTATGCCATATCTGCCTAAAGGAAGCACCTATACAGGCATTGACATGACTGAACAGCTGATCGAAGAAGCGAAAAAGATCTTTGAGGGTACGGACCTGGAGACCAAATTCCTCACGAAGGACGTGACTGAATATCAGGGCTTCGGAAAGTATGATATCGTATTATGTAAGGCAGTCCTGAGACATTTGAATGATCCCAAAGGTTTTCTGAAGAAGATCATTGAATTTGCGAAGAAGGACGGCTTGGTGATCTGCATCGATTCCAATCGCGAGTTTGAATGTGATGGCCTTTACGTGGACGGCATGGATTATTTTACACTTTGCCGTCATGACGGCATGGATAAGCATTGGCGGACCGAACTGGAACAGCAGGGCCGGGATTATGCCGTCGCCATGCGTACCGCGCATATGATGCGCGATCTGGGCCTTCGTGATGTGGATGTGCGAATGAATGACAAGGTGAACTTCATTACCCCACAGAACTCCGATTACGAGCAAATCAAACAGGATTTCCTGCAGCATAACGACTGGTTCGGAAATCAAAGCAAAGAGGGACGAGAGCGTGCGATCGCATTTCTCGAGTCCCATGGCATGACCCGCAAGGAAGCCGAGTGGTTCTGCGACCGCAATTCGGTAATCAAAGATTTCTTTGACAAAAATCCGGATGCAGGTTACACTTTTGTAAAAGGAACCTTGATTTCCTTTGGAAAGAAATGAATGTAAATGATTTGAAACGAAAAGGAGTACAGATATGTTAACGCAGGAAGAGATCAATCATACAAATTGGAGCCAATCGGTCGCAGGTGTATGCATCCGCGACGGAAAGGTTTTGCTGGCACGGCACACCTATGGGAACGGTACCGGAAAGCTGATCATTCCCGGCGGTTATCTGACCTTCGGAGAGCTCCCAGAGGAAACCGTGGTCAGGGAATACATGGAGGAAACGGGTGTGACCGTAATACCGGGCCGTTTGCTCGGCATCCGATTTAACGAAAAGGATTGGTATGCTGTCTTTGCCGTAACCTATGTGGAAGGCGAAGCCAGATCGGACGGTGATGAGAACAGTGAAGTGATTTGGATGGATATCGACGAGGCCCTGAAGGACGAAACAGTTCCGGGCTTGACGAAAGTCATGATCGAATGCGCGATAAAAACCGAAGGCATGGTCCAGACGGATTATCCCACGACCTCACAGCGCACGATCCTCTATACGGATCTTAAATAAATTACGGACGGATCGCAAAAACATATATCTCTGTTCCCGTCTTCAAAAGGCCGCCGGTATGTGGAAGTTAATTCGCCTTTTCTCCCATCAGCGCTGGGCTCCGTCATTTGATCGGATAACTATCCTCGTCGGAATCCGAAAAACATGAACATATAATAATCCCCCCGAGATGTCACTGTCCACATGACACCCCGGGGGTTACTGTTTTAGGCCGTTTCCGGCGACATAATCCTGTTTGCGATCACATGGCGGGCATGAGAGCGAGCGGATGAAAAACCCGAGAATGAGAAGACAAATCCGGGGCAAAAAATGATTTTCCGAAATCATTTTTTGCTGTCGCTGAGGCCGTTTTCGCACAGGTAGTAACCTGTGCTATCAAGAAAACGGCCGTAATCGTAAAGGAACCACGAGATTTGTCTTCGATTGATCGACCCGTTTTTCACCGCGCAGTGAACTGTCCCGCCGATGATCGCGACATGGATTTATCCCCCATGCCGGAAACGTTAAACCATATAAAATCCCCCAGGGTGTCTCAAAAAACACCTCGGGGGATCATTCTATTCTTCAGTTTTTTCGGATTCCGACGAGGCGGCTTCCTCAATGATCGGGGCGGGAGTCCGCGCCGCCTGATCTTCATTGTATTTGTTGACGATGGCCTGAATGCGTACCGTCGGATCCATGATTTCGCCTATGGAGACATCGTGGTTCAGGTAGTCGATGATCGTGGCCAGGAATTTGCTCATATTGGCCTCGAGGTACCAAGGCTTGTTTAAGAGTTCTTCCGGGCGGTAGTTCAGGTTCGTCGTGATGACGTAATCGATGATGCCTTCCTGATAGAACTGATCGAAGGTCTCGAAACCGTTCGTGAACAGTCCAAAGGTGCAGCAGATGATGACACGGGATGCACCGCGTTCCTTGAGTTCGCGGGCGGTGTCGAGCATGCTTTCACCGGAGGAGATGATGTCATCGACCACGATGACAGTCTTTCCCTTTACTTCGGGGCCTAAGAATTCGTGAGCCACGATAGGGTTGCGGCCGCCGACGACCTTGGAATAGTCACGACGCTTATAGAACATACCCATGTCGACGCCGAGGTTGTTCGCAAAGTAGACGGAACGGTTCATGGCGCCTTCATCGGGGCTTACGATGCAGAGGTGATCCTTATCGATCTGCAGCGACTTCTCTTTTGAAAGAAGCGCTTTGATGAACTGATAGGGCGGTGTGAAATTATCAAAACCATGGAGCGGGATCGCGTTTTGCACGCGAGGGTCGTGCGCATCAAAGGTAATGATGTTATTGACGCCCATATTGACCAGTTCCTCCAGAGCCAAGGCGCAGTCCAAGGACTCGCGGCGGCTACGTTTGTGCTGGCGGCTTTCATACAAAAACGGCATGATGACCGTGACGCGTTTAGCAGCGCCGATGCAGGTCGCGATCATGCGCTTCATGTCCTGGAAATGATCATCCGGGGACATGTGGTTTAAATGACCGCAGACGGAATAGGTCAGGCTGTAGTTGGTAATGTCGCAAAGGATGTACACGTCGGAGCCGCGGGCGGATTCGTAAAGGACGCCTTTGGACTCGCCGGTGCCGAACCGGATGCAGGCGGATTTCATTAAATATCCGTCTTCCCGGTAATCCACGAAGTTCAGAGCATCATGAGAGGATGCGATCGCATTCATCTGATCCTCCAAACGAAAATCGCGAATGTAGGAATCCACTTCCTGCGCCAGGGCTTTACAGCTTTCGAGCGCGAGGATCTTCAGCGGACCGACCGGAAGATTGCTGGAAAAATCACGGTTAGTATCTGCCATCGTAGTTATCCTTTCCTATGGTGGATTCACGAAATGAAACACATGTTCGTGGAACTTAATTATAAGCCCTAAATGAATCAGCGTCAAGGGTAAAAAAGCCCGAAACCCTTTACAAAAAGACGTTTTGTTGGTATCATGGATAA
>ONPC01000174.1 GCA_900319565.1 uncultured Eubacteriales bacterium
ATCCTGCGCCATCTCGGCGATCACCGGAACCGGACGCGTGTCGGTCGCATAGACCAGCTTCAGTCCGCGCCGCGCGGGCCCCAGCACCATGTCCGGCGTGTAGATCTTTCCGGGTGTCTGCGGATCCTCCACGGTTTCGCCCTTCTGCAGCCGGTGCCACAGCGGCAGCGGGATCCCCTGCTCCTTCGCGCGCATCGCATCAAACCTCCCGCCGCGCTTCACTTCAAATTTATAGCCATAGCATGTCACCTTATGCTGCAGGCGGAAGGCCGTGACCTCCATGCCCGCCAGGAACAGCGTCTCAACACTCTCCGTCAGTTCGATAAAGCGAATCGGGAACGGCAGTTCCGGGGCAATGACGCGCAGCGCGTTCACCACACGCTCTAAGCCCTTCGGCCCCACCATGGTCAGCGGCTCGGTCCGCTCCGAATTGCCCATGGTCAGAAGCATGCCGGGAAGACCGCTGATGTGGTCGGCGTGGTAATGGGTAATGCACATCACATCGATGGGCTTTGCGCTCCATTTCGCCTCTTTCATCGCGATCTGCGTCGCCTCGCCGCAGTCCACCAACACTTGCACGCCGTTGTAGCGAAGCATCAAAGAAGTCAGATATCGGTACGGCAACGGCATCATGCCGCCCGTTCCCAGCAAACAAACGTCAAGCATTCTTTAACCTCATACTGCAAAATGCAACCATAGGATCTCCGCATCCTCCGTGGGATCCTCATAAAAATTCTTCCGCACGCCTGCGCTCTCAAAGCCGAAGCTCTCATACAGTTTCTTCGCCGGGGTGTTCGACACACGCACCTCCAGCGTCAGGGCAATGCAGTCCGTCTTTTTGCTGTAGTCGCATAGCGCGTTCAGCAAGCCACGGCCTATCCCCTGTCTCCGGGCAGGCGCCGTCACCGCGACATTCGTGATATTGCCCTCCGCAGCGACGATGTACATGCCGACGTAGCCGACAATGTTTCCGGTCTCCTCGCCGTTTTCACCGACCTCGGCAGCAACAAAAAAACGATAATTATATTTCAGCAGCGACTCGGTGAGCGCGTCTTCGCTCCACGCATGCGCGCCGAAGCATTCCTGCTCCAGTCTCGCCAGCGCCTCCGCGTCACGCACCGTCGCCAAACGGTAGATCACCTTCATGCCTGCTGCTCCTTTTCCTCCATCTCGCGCTCCGCCTGCGATTTCCGCAGGTAGTCGGGCGTGGAGGCCTCCGCCGGGATCGCGCGACCCTGCGCGAAGCGAACTGCGCCGAGCGCTGCCACCGCAGCCGCGCGCTGTCTCGCGGTAAATGCGGGCGCGTAGACGAAACGTCCTGGCGCCAGGCGCTCGATCAGTTCTTTATACACCGGAACGCCGTCGCCCAAAAGCAGCACCTGCTCCGGATAAGCCTTCAGTTTTTCGACGAGTTCCTCGACGCCGAGGGCACATTGGCCGAAAACTTCCGAAAAGTTTCCCCGCGCGTCATAGCGGTACAGGCCCGTGTAGACCTGGCTCCGCCGTGCGTCCATGATGGGGCAGATCAGGCCGTTATAGCCGAAGCACTGGTAGGCCGTCGCCTCGACGGTCCCGACCTCCACGATCGGTTTTGCGAGCGCCAGGCCCAGGCCTTTTGCGGTCGCAGAGCCAATACGCAGTCCCGTAAAGGATCCCGGTCCGTTCGACAGGGCTATAGCGTCGATCTCCTTCAGATCCGTCTGCGTCATCCGGACGATCTCATCCAGCATGGGCAGCAGGGTCTGGGAATGTGTCTTTTTGTAATTTACCGTATACTCCGCGACGATCACGTCGTCCTTCCAGAGGGCCACGGACGCCACCAGCGACGAACTCTCTATTCCTAATATCTGCATATCTCGATCCTCCGTTCGCTGTCATTTTGCGGGTTCGAACGGGTCAGGTTCACGGCGTAGCGGTGCACCGGCAGGATCTCCTCGATCCGGCAGGCCCATTCGATCAGGGTCACGCCCGCACCGTAAACATATTCCTCGAAACCGATCTCGTCCATCTCCTCGATCTCTTCGATGCGATAGACATCAAAATGATACATCGGCAGCCGTCCGCCGTCGTATTCGGATACGATGGTAAAGGTCGGACTCACGATGGGCTCGGTGATGCCGAGCGCTGCGCCGAAAGCCTGCGAAAAGAAGGTCTTTCCGGCTCCCAGATCGCCGTCTAAGCAGAACACGTCGCCGCTCTTCGCTGTCCGCGCCGCCGCCTGTGCGATCTGCGCCGTCTCGGCCGGGCTGTGGGAAATATATATGATTTTCTCTCCGGGCTGCATCGAACCGATCAGCTCCGCTTCCAAATACGTTTTCTCGCTCATTCTAACTCTGTCACCGATCCGCGGCAGGCCCTTAAGCCTGCCGGGTCCGCTTTCTGTTGATACTGTAATGCCTCGCCAAAAGTGACCTTCTCAGGCACGCACGGGACATCCGTGTTTCTTAGCCAGCGTCAGGATCTGTGTATAGGCATCGCCGAGCTGGTCCTTCGGGAGAATGTAAGCATTGATCCGGCTCACATACATGAGCAGCAGGTTCTTTTTCACTACGAAGCGGAAGCCGTCCTCCCAGCGGTATACGATGTGCTCCTCGCCCTGTGTCACGGCCACCTCTTCCTCATCGATCTCATAGTCGATGGGTACGAAGAGTTCCTGCCGTTTCGACAGCGTGTTCGCCTTCAGCATGGTCATCAACGGCTGCACCACGAGATAGATCGCCGCGATGCCGATCAGGCACACCTTCGTAAACACATTCTGGTCACTCCAGGTCATCACCAGGATCACGATCGCGATCACTCCCAACGCGAAAAAAGCGACTCCGCGCATCGACTTGATCGTCTGCCCGTAGACATAATCCTTGATATTCTTTTCTGTCATCGTGATCTTCAGTCGGATCTTTTCTTCCATTTCGGTCCCTCTTTCGGCATATACCCGCCGACACATTTAATTCAACTTGATGTTCTTAAACAGCGATCCTAAGCTGGTCGATGCGCTTCCGTTATCGGAATACTCCACGGGAGCCTTCGAATCCATGTCTTTATCCATAACGGTCTCCGCCTCCTTCATGGAGAGGCTGACCTTACCTTTTTCGACCTTGATGATCTTTACGCGGATCTGCTGACCCTCCTTCAGGGCTTCCTTCGGATGTCCCAGGCGCTTGTTGCTGATCTGGGAGATGTGCAGCAGACCGGATACGCCGTCGCCGATGTTGACGAACGCTCCGTAGTTCTGCAGCGACTCAACGGTTCCGTTCACGATGCTGCCGACCGCGATACGCTCGATCATCTCTTCTTTTTCCTTATGTGCCTGCTCTGCCAGGATCTCCTTGCAGGACAGCACGAGTTTCTTGTTCTCTGCGTCCACATTGATCACGCGTGCTTCCACCTTCTTACCTACGAAGGTCTTTAAGTCTTCTACATAGGAGAGAGAGAGCTTTGAAGCGGGAATGAATGCACGGATGCCCTCCGGATAACAGATCACGCCGCCGTTTACGGCCTCCTTGATCGTAACGGTGAGTGTCTTCTTCTCCTTCTCATAGGCCGCAAATTTATCCCAGGCCATCTCCTGGCCTGCCTGCTTTACGGAAAGCACGATATTGCCCGCGCCGTCGTCCGGGCGCAGAACGATCGCGTCCACAACATCACCGGGATGTACTTCCTCCATGATCGCAAACTTCGGGTCGTCCGAGAACTCATCGACCGCGATCTTACCGGGTGCATAGTAGTTCAGGTCAGCGACTGCTCCTTCCATTTCGTCCACTGAAACGATGGTCGCCTTCATGATATCACCGGTCTTCACGCGCTTAAACGAAGCTTCCAGTTCCTCTTTAAAATCATCCATGGAGGGCAGTTTCTCCTCCGTAACCTCTGTGTTCAAAGTCTTTTCTTCCATGATCGTATCTCCTTGATTCGTTATTAACCTTTTATCAGATTCCGCGACAACAGCGCGGTGTATGGTTTTGTATCACGCGAAACCGGCTTCTCTCCACGATCGACACGCTTACGAAGGGCGTGTCCGTGTTACCGATTTGCATCGTTTCATGTTTCACTTTCTTATATCCGGGCTTAGCGCTCTCTGAGTCCGAAATACTTCGCGATACCTTTGACATCGGCGATGGCCAGACGCATCAGGGCGTCATGACTGTCGAAGAACGGTACCTCCGCGGGATTGTCATAGAAGCAGTTCTCAACGACGATACCCGGAATGTCATAAGCTGCACAGTGTCGGTTGATCGCGTAGTAATCCAGATCCGATTTATCCAGTAATTTCGTAGCGATACCGCGACGGCCGATGCCCAGTTTCTCCAGTTCATCGAGGATGCAGTTTCCCATGCCGGCACACGCCGCAGCAACCGTAGGCTTGCGCGAACATAGGATGACCGCGCCTGCCGCATCGTGCGCGGAGCACGCGTTGAAGTGGAAACTGATCAAGGCATTGGCCCCGACAGCTCCTGCGATCGCGCAACGCTGCTTAAGGTCCGCCACCTGATCCGTCGAGAAATGAACATCTTCGGTGCGCGTCATCACGATGGTAACGCCCTCGTAATGCTCCTCAATGTAGGCTTTTGCCATCAGAGCGACCTGCAGCGTGAGATCCTTCTCCAGCTGGCCTCTCGGCGTGCGCAGATAGTTTCCGGCGCCCGACGACGAGCCGACCCACTTTCCGCCATGGCCGGCATCAAACACCAGTGTGACCTTCGGCGCGGGCGGCAGCGGTTTGTCCGGAATGGGATCCGTTTCCGGTTCGGTTTCGGGAACGTCGACCGTCTCCCCGGTCGGTTCCTCGGTCGGGATCACTTCGGTCTCCGGAGGAAGCGTTTCCTCCTGCGTTTCCGGCGGCAGGGTATCCGGTTCTGTCTCCGGCGCCTGTGTCGGTTCCTGTGTCGGTTCCTGCGTCGGC
>ONPC01000021.1 GCA_900319565.1 uncultured Eubacteriales bacterium
AGAAACATCCTGAAGGCTTACGGCGCAGAGATCGTTCTGACCGAGGGCGCAAAGGGTATGAAGGGCGCCATCGCGAAGGCGGAAGAGTTAGCAAAGGAAACACCCGGAAGCTTCATTCCCGGACAGTTCGTTAACCCTGCGAACCCCGCCATTCACAGAGCGACCACCGGTCCCGAGATCTGGAAGGATACCGATGGTAAGGTTGACATCTTTATTGCAGGCGTAGGCACCGGCGGTACACTTACCGGTACCGGCGAATACCTGAAGTCCCAGAATCCGAAGGTGAAGGTCGTAGCTCTGGAGCCCGAGACATCTCCCGTGCTTTCCGAAGGCAAGGCCGGCGCGCATAAGATCCAGGGTATCGGCGCAGGTTTCGTACCGGATGTCCTGAATACCAAGATCTACGACGAGATCATCAAGGCTCCGAACGAAGCCGCATTTGCTACCGCAAAACTGCTGGCGAAGAAGGAAGGTATCTCCGTAGGCATTTCCTCCGGCGCATCCCTTTATGGTGCGATCGAGCTCGCAAAGCGCCCGGAAAACAAAGGCAAGGTGATCGTAGCCCTGCTTCCCGACAGTGGTGATCGTTACTATTCGACCCCTCTGTTTACCGAAGATTGATCGGTTTTGTGCATGAACCATCTCTTATAAAATCGGACGGTTTGGCAGACGGTCCGACAGGGGGTACATCCCCTGAATAAAATGGTCCTGTGAAAACGAGTACTCGTTTTCACAGGACCTTTTTGCTGTGTATGCAGGCTGCGTGAAACCGGGCGTACAAATCTCGCGGCAGGATCGAAGGCGGCTTGGTATTGGTTGACAAATCATCGTTTTTTTGATACGATTTTAATAGTGAATCTATCGGACTAACCTATCGAAGTATCATATGTAGGATGAACGGAATTCATACGAAATGTCAATCGTACTATCACGTATGAGGAAAGGAATAATTATGAATCTTAAAACAGCTTTTGCACCATATTTCAAAGTCGGCGTGGCGATGTCCCGTTGGAACATCCACACGAAGGCGCACTGCGAGCTTATGAAGGAGCAGTTCTCCAGTTTTACGGCAGAAAACGACATGAAGCCCATGTACTATCTGGATGACGAAGCCTGCAAGAAGGACCCGGCTAAATATGATCTGGCTCCTGCTTTGAAGTTTGATAATGCCATCCCATATCTGGAACTGGCGAAGGCGACCGGTGTAGCCATGCGAGGACATACACTGGTTTGGCACAACCAGACCCCGAAGTGGTTCTTCTATCGTAACTACAACGAAAACGCAGGCCTCGCTACACGTAAGACCATGCTGGCGCGTCTGGAGAGCTACATCCAGGGCGTTCTTAACTTCGTTCAGACGAACTATCCCGGCATCATCTACGCATGGGACGTGGTCAATGAAGCAATCGACGACGAGGATTTCCGTCAGTCCCTGTGGCTTCGCACCGTGGGCCGTGATTTCGTAGAGAAGGCATTTACATTTGCCAGAAAGTACGCAGCGCCCGGTGTGGCTCTGTTCTACAACGATTACGAGACCGCACTGGACTGGAAGCGCGACCTGATCATCGAATACATTCTGGAGCCGCTGAAAGAAAAGGGCCTCATCGACGGTATGGGCATGCAGTCCCACCTGCTGATGGACCATCCGGATTTCAACAACTATAAGAAGGCTCTGGAGATGTACGGCGCATTGGGCCTGCAGATCCACGTGACCGAGCTTGATATGCACAACGCGGATCCTTCCGACGAATCCATGCATGCATTGGCCATGCGATATCAGGAACTGTTTAAGATCCTGGTGGAAGCGAAGAAGAGCGGCAAGGCCAACGTTACGAGCGTTACCTTCTGGAACCTGCTCGACGAAAACAGCTGGCTGTCCGGTTTCCGCAGAGAGACCAGCTACCCGCTGTTGTTCCATGGCAAATGCGAGCCGAAGGAAGCGTACTACAAGGTTCTCGAAGCCGTTGTGGATCCGAAGGACATCGATGTGTTTGCACCGAACTATCCGGAGGAGGATTTCCAGGTCGTAGGTATGGAGACGGAGCACCGTTCGTTTAATCCGATGCAGATGATCTGCGGGTTCCTGAAGGACTGCGGCACCTACTATCTGGCGACCGTAGACGGCAATAAAGCGCGTGTGCGTCCGTTCGGAACGGCGGAGATCATTGACGGTAAGCTCTTTATGATCACTTCGAAACAGAAGGATGTTTCGAAGCAGATCCAGGCGAACCCGAATGTTGAGATCTGTGCATACGGTGAGGGACGCTGGCTGCGTCTGGCCGGTAAACTGGTCCGTGACGAGCGCAGAGAGGTAAAAGCAGCGATGCTTGAAGCCTATCCGAACCTTCGCGGTATGTATTCGGAGGATGACGAGAACACCGAGCTGCTGTACTTTACGGATGCTACGGCAACGTTTTCATCGTTCGGCGGTCCTTCCAGATCGTTTAAACTGGATGGGGAAGTCCCTCAGATCTGATCAAATTAAAAACTTTTGAAAATGATTTTCATTTTCTGTTGACATTCATAGCGGGGATGTGTATAATCACATTTGGAAATGATTTCCAAATTGTGAGAGATACGCATTTCCCGCTATTTTTTTGAGGTAAGATCATGACGACGAAGGTTAAGTATAAGACCAAACAACGGGAGAAGATGCAGGAGTTTTTGAAAGCAAACCCCCGAAAGCATTTTACCGCTTATGATGTGTGCGATTACTTTAAAGAAAAGGGAGAGGCCATCGGTACGACGACGGTCTACCGTCAGCTGGACGCCCTGGTAAAAGAAGGCACGATCAAGAAATATGTGTTTGAGGAGAATTCCAGCGCCTGCTTTGAATATGTGGAAGAACATGACACGGAGCATCATTGCACATGCTATCACTTAAAGTGTACGGAGTGCGGAAAACTCATTCACCTGAAGTGTGAGGAAATCGAGATGTTCGAGCATCATATTGCGGAGCATCATGGGTTTACGATCGATTCGACACGAACCGTTTTTTACGGGCTGTGCGCACAGTGTGCAGGCAAGGTTGAGAAAGAGGACGGTCATTGTTGTGAGCATTGACCGAATACTGAGATAGAGGATGAGAGATTTGAAACGATCGAAATTATATAAGGGCGGACTGCAACTCCTGCTTGCGATCGCGATCTTGGTTTCCGTTTTCTTTGTTGCAACGGAAACGGCGCATGCGCTTCATGGCTGTGAAGAGGAGAACTGTCCGATCTGCGCCGCACTGGAAGTTTCGCAGGAGAATATCCGTGGAGCACTTCCCGGTCTGGCAGGCGCGGCTCTGGCCGTGTTCCCGGCGGCCCCGGCCTTTCTGCGTTCACCGATCCGTGAATGTCGGATCTTCGCGGACACGCTCGTTGCGCGCAAGGTTCGTCTGGATACTTGAGATTTTGCTTGGTAATTTATTCAAACGAAAAATCAAAGATTCACAGGAGAAAACGAATGAAGAAACTAATTATGTTTGCATGTGCTGCCATGTTGGTGCTTTGCGGTGTTTGCGCATGTTCCGACACGAAGGCCGATAAGGCGAAGGGCGGCATTGATAATAAAATCAGCATTGTTACGACGATATTCCCGGAATACGACTGGGTGCGGGAAGTCATCAAAGGTCAGGAATCGAAAATCGATCTAACATTTTTGATGTCCAAGGGTACCGACCTGCACAGTTATCAGCCGAACGTGGAAGATATAACGAAGATCTCAAACTGCGATCTGTTCATATATGTCGGCGGTGAGTCGGACGCGTGGGTCCACGATGTGTTAGCGCAGACGAAAAACAAGAACATGAAGGTGATCGGTCTCGTGGATATTCTGGGTGATCAGGCGAAAGCGGAGGAAGTCGTAGAAGGCATGGAGCACGACCACGAAGACGGCGATGAGCACGACCATGAAGATGGTGACGGGCACGATCATGACCATGAAGAGGTGATCGACGAGCACGTATGGCTGTCGCTTCGTAATGCACAGGCTTTCGTAAAGGCCATCGGCGAGGCGGTCGCGGCACTGGATCCGGCAAATGCCGACACCTACAAAGCAAATACAACTGCATATACAGAAAAACTCGCAGCTTTGGATGCGGAATATAAAACGGCTGTGAACGAAGGCTCTAAGAAAACGCTTCTGTTCGGCGATCGCTTTCCGTTCCGCTATCTGGTCGATGATTACGAACTGAAGTATTATGCGGCCTTTGTCGGCTGTAGCGCTGAGACCGAGGCGAGCTTTGAGACCATCGCGTTTCTGGCCGGAAAGGTCGATGAACTGGATCTTCATACGATATTTACCATCGAAGGTAAGGATCATAAGATCGCCGAGACCATAGCTAAGACTGCGAAGAACAGCAAAGATATCAAGATCGTTTCCCTGAACTCCATACAGGGAACGACGGCAAAAGATGCGGAAAACGGCACAACGTATTATTCGATCATGCAATCGAATCTGGAAGTGCTGCGGGAGGCGCTGAAGTAGGATTTGACCGGTTGCATAAGTATGACGGGTCATATGCAATATATATCACAGATAATTACAAACATTTTGGTCGGATGCGGATTTCGAATACCGTATCCGACCTTAGGATGATCGGGAGTAAGGAGTATGGCTGGAGAGGTCACGAAACAGGCAGAACTGATCTGCAGGGGCTTAGCCCTCGGATATGAAAATCAAATATTGATCTCGGATCTGAATTTTACGGTCAATGAGGGGGACTACCTCTGCATCGTCGGTGAGAACGGCGCCGGAAAGTCGACGCTGATGCGGACCATCCTGCGTCTCCAGAAACCGCTCGCAGGTTCGGTCGTTTATGGCGACGGCCTGACGGCAAACCAGCTGGGTTATCTGCCACAGCAGACCGTGGTCCAAAGGGATTTTCCGGCATCGGTTCGGGAAGTCGTTCTGTCCGGATGTCAGTCCAAACTCGGCAGACATATGTTCTATCCGCCGCGCCTTAAAAAACTGGCACAGACGAACATGGAACGGATGGGAGTGGACCAATTGGCGAAACGATGCTATCGTGAACTGTCCGGCGGCCAGCAGCAGCGCGTTTTGCTGGCACGCGCCCTGTGCGCGACCGAGCGCATGCTTTTCTTAGATGAACCGGTAGCCGGTCTGGATCCGAAGGTGACCATCGAGATGTACCGCCTGATCGCGCAGTTGAACGCAGAGGGCACTACGATCCTGATGATCACGCACGACATCCATATGGCTGCAAAATATGCTACGCATATCCTGCATCTGGGGCAGGAAGTATTCTTCGGAACGACCGAGGAATATCGTGCGTCGAAGATCGGTAAGCGTTATTTAGATGACGAATCGGCGGCAGCCGCGGAGATGGAACAGGAGGTTTTGAAATGAGCGAGATTCTAGATAAACTTCAAATGTATTTTTCCTATCCGTTCGTCCGCTACGCACTTATCGTCGGCGTCCTGATCGCCCTGTGTTCTTCGCTTTTAGGTGTAACACTGGTTTTGAAGCGTTTTTCGTTCATCGGTGACGGCCTGTCTCATGTGGCGTTCGGCGCCATGTCGGTGGCCACCGTTCTCGGCCTGACCCAGGAGATGCTTCTGGTGCTCCCCGTGACTGTGATCTCGGCTATCCTGCTTCTGTGGACCGGCAGCAGTAAAAAGATCAAAGGCGACGCTGCGGTCGCGATGGTATCCGTCGGAACCATGGCCATCGGTTATATGGTCATGAACCTGTCTTCGAATTCGGTCAATGTCAGCGGCGATGTCTGCACCAGTTTGTTCGGCTCGACTGCGATTCTGACCTTAAGCCGCACGGATCTGTTGCTTTGCTCGATCCTTTCGGGCGTTGTGGTCGTCTTGTTTATACTTTTTTACAATCGCATCTTTTCCGTCACTTTTGATGAGAATTTCGCAAAAGCAGCAGGAGCGCATACCAATGCGATGAACTTATTCATAGCGGTCATTATTGCCGTGATCATCGTAGTTTCCATGAAACTGGTCGGATCTCTTTTGGTATCGGCGCTGATCATTTTCCCGGCGTTAGCTGCGATGCGTGTATTTAAAAGTTTTCTGTCCGTGACGATCTGTTCGGCCGTTTTCTCGGTCGTTTGCACATTGATCGGCATTCTGGTGTCCATCCTGTATGGTACTCCGGTCGGATCGACGATCGTGTGTGCGGACATGATCGGTTTTATGGTATTTTTCGTTTTGGGATTAAGATCCGGAAAGGCATAAGATCATGAAGAAACATATATATTTAGCAGCTGTGTTTGCTTTAACGCTTACTGCTTTATGCGCATGCAGCGGCGGACTGGATAAAGGACAGAAACGCATGGATCAGATCCTGAGCGGTGAAACGACGGTTCCGGTTATAGCACCTCAGACCGTAGCACAGCCGAAGAAGACCGAACCGGTTTCGTCCCTGAATTTCGATGCGGAGGAGAAACTTCTGGAAAACTATACCATTGAGAGTTTTGGACCGCAGGAGATTCCTACAGCCATGCAGATCGAGGGCGATACCGTGGATCTTACGAAGATGAGCGCGACCGTCTGCTATGCGCAAGTCCTGGACATCCTTTCCTATCCGGATAACTACCTCGGAAAGACCATTACGATGGGAGGCCTCTTCAGCGTTTATGAAAGTCCGACGACCGGCGATGTTTATCTCGCCTGCCTCATCCAGGATGCAACGGCCTGCTGCGCAAACGGTATCGAATTCATCTGCAAGGATGCCAAAAACTACCCGCAGGATTATCCTGAACTCGGAACCAACATCAAAGTTGTCGGTACCTTTGAAACCTACATGGAAGACGAATATATGTACTGTCGCCTGAAAGACGCGACACTGGAGATCGTCCAGGAAAACTGATCGGATATACCGGACCTGAGAAAAACAAAAGTTTTTTTCAGGTCCGGTTTTTAACTTGATATACGTTGACTTTTCAGGCCAGTCGCCAACTAAAGCCGAATAAACACTTCCTTGATCTGCTTTTATCTCGATTTACCCATTGCGGCCGCGTTATGTGTGGATTGACATCTTCCGAGGCGGAGACTATAATAAACGCGTTGAGAGATGAAATCATTTTAAGGAGAAAATGAATGGACAGAAATCAGAAAATGATGAGGTTGGAGAGCAAAAGTGTGCCCTCAATGGTATTCTCCAATATCATTCCGTCGATCATCAGCATGCTGATGGTGCTGCTTTATAACCTCGCAGATGCGTTTTTCATTGGCCAGACGAAGGATCCGCTGATGTTTGCCGCGGTCAATGTCGCGACGCCTGCGTTTCTCATATTTATGGCGATCGGTATGCTGTTCGGTATCGGCGGCACCAGCCTGATCTCCCGTAGATTCGGTGAGAGAAAAGAAGAGGAGGCCCGCCATGCCAGCTCGTTTTGTTTTTACACGGGAACGACGCTGGGAATCATCGGCATGGCCTTCATCCTGATCTTCCTGACACCTATTTGCCGCGGCGTCGGAGCCAGCGACGATACGATCGGACTGGCACGCGATTATCTGTTCTACGTGTCGTTTGCGATCCCGTTTTTGATCTTCAGCAACATGTTCAGCAACATTATCCGTGCGGAAGGCCATGCGACGATCGCAATGCTCGGCATTACCATCGGTAACGTGATCAATATCATTTTGGACCCGATCTTTATCCTGCAGTTGGATATGGGAACTTCGGGCGCTGCGATCGCGACACTGATCGGAAACGTGTGCTCGTCGTTGTTCTACCTGACACACCTTCTGTCCAAACGAACACGTCTGTCCCTGCGCTTAAAGGATTACAAGGCGACCGGCGGTATCGCTTTGGGCATATTTGCAATCGGTATTCCGGCTTCCCTGAATAACATCCTTATGAGTGCATCGAATATCCTTCTGAACAACACGATGGCGGATTATGATGACCTGGCTGTTGCGGGACTTGGCGTGGCCATGAAGGTGAACATGATCGTCGTTATGGTCCTGATCGGCATCGGTGCCGGCGTCCAGCCGCTGTTCGGCTATTTCTTCGGCGCGGGGAACCGGAAACGTTACATGGAGATCTTCCGTTTCTCCATGCTTTTGGCGATCGGAGCCAGCATCGTGATGTCGATCATCTGTTACTTCGGGGCAGCTACTTTAGCCCGCGTATTCCTGGATGATGATTCCGCGTTTTCCTATGCGTTCAGTTTTTCGCGTAAGTATATCATTTCGGGACCTATCCTGGGCATCCTGTTCATTTTGATGAATGCGATCCAGGCGACGGGTGCCGCCCTTCCTGCGCTGATCCTTTCGGTCAGCCGTCAGGGGCTCGTCTTCATCCCGGTCCTGTTTACATTAAATGCGGTATTCAAATCCGCCGAGATCGTGGCGCTTTCGCAGCCCATTACGGATTATCTGGCCATTTTGATGTCGGTCGTTGCGTTCCTGTATACGTATCGGAAGTACATCAAAAATCTTATACCGAGAGGGAAGAGTGATGTCCCAAATGAGGTCGTTCATAGCGATTGATCTGAAATCTTTTTATGCTTCGGTCGAGTGTGTAGACCGCGGATACGATCCGCTGGATGTTAACCTCGTCGTAGCAGATCCGAGCCGGACGGAGAAGACCATCTGTCTGGCGGTTTCGCCTGCACTGAAATCCTACGGGATCCCCGGCCGGGCGCGCTTGTTTGAAGTGATTCAGCGCGTCGGCGAGGTCAATGAAGACCGGCGCATGCATGCGCCGAAGCGAACCTTTACCGGCGACAGTTTTTACGCAAGCGAGCTGCAGAAGGATCCGTCGCTCCAGTTAGGCTACGTGATCGCCCAGCCGCGCATGCGCCGTTATATGGAGATCAGTTCGAAGATCTACCAGATCTATCTGCGATACATTGCCCCGGAGGATATCCATGTCTATTCGATCGATGAAGTGTTCATCGACGCGACGGCCTATCTCGGGACTTATAAATGCACGGCACATGAGCTCGCGCTTCGTATGGTGCGGGACGTGCTGTCGGAGACCGGAATCACGGCGACGGCCGGGATCGGTACCAACATGTATTTGTGTAAGATCGCCATGGATATTGTGGCGAAGCATATGCCGGCGGATGCAGACGGCGTGCGCATCGCGGAGCTCGATGAATATTCCTATCGCCGCCTGTTGTGGCATCACCGGCCGATCACCGATTTCTGGCGCGTGGGTCACGGGATCGCGAAGCGCCTGGCGCAGAACGGCATGTACACCATGGGGGACGTGGCTAAATGCTCCGTGGGATCGCCGGACGACTTTCACAACGAAGACTTGTTGTATAAACTGTTCGGAATCAATGCCGAACTTTTGATCGATCACGCCTGGGGATACGAACCTTGCACGATCGACCTGGTGAAATCTTACCGTCCGACGGAGAGCAGTTTAAGCGTAGGGCAGGTATTGCCCACGCCTTACACGTTCGACAAAGCGCGGCTCGTTATCCGTGAAATGACGGACGACCTGGTGCTGTCCATGGTAGAAAAACGTCTGAACGCAGACCAGATGGTCCTGAACGTGGGCTATGATATCGCAAATCTCGCGAATGGTTCGTCGAATGCGGCGAAGTATCAAGGCGAAGTGAAACAAGACTATTACGGACGTGCGGTGCCGAAGCACGCGCACGGTTCGATCAACCTGAAGGAGCGGACATCGTCCACGAAGATCATACTGGAGGCGGTGACGGAGCTCTTTGAGAGGATCGTCGATCCGGAGCTTTTGGTGCGTCGGATGTATGTGGTGGCGAACCACGTCCTGCATGAGGAAAATGCACCCGACCCGAACGAATACAGGCAACTGTCGCTGTTCGAGGATCCGGAGAAAGTAGAAGAGGAAGACGAGAAGCATCGGGCGGAACTGGAGAAGGAACGCAAGATCCAGGAAGCCATGCTTTCGATCAAACACCGCTACGGTAAGAATGCCGTGGTGAAAGGCATGAACCTGGAGGAGGGCGCCACTGCCATGGAACGAAACCGTCAGGTCGGCGGCCATAAAGCCTGAGCAGGGCGGATTCATTCCGTAATTCCGACGAAAGGAGGCGCAAAATGGAACGTAAACCGGAAACCAAAGTGGATCGGACGATCCAGGAGGATGATCCGTATAAAGATCTGTATGACCGGGACCATCCGGTCTCGAAGAAGCATCCGCAGATGTCGCTACAGCAGCGGGCAGCTCAGTTTGCGCCGTTTGCAGCGTTGGTAGGCTATGAGGACATGATCGATGAAGCCGGAGTGAAATACCGGGAGGATCGAAGCGTCGAAGAAGCCGGTGTGGATATAGAGTTGATGACTTTAGCAGATGATGGAGAATAAAACCGAAAACGTTAATGAGGAGATCAGGCGGATCCAAAAGCAGCAGGAGGCAAAGAACCGGATCCGCAGAAGACGCAGAAGAAAAAGGCTCGCAAAACGGGTTTTGCTGAGCCTTCTTTTGGTATGCGTCGTTACATCCGCGATACTGTTTTTGTACTTTCCGCTTGTTAGAAAAGACTTTCGTTTCCTGCCGTTTTTAAAACCAAAAGCGCAGGAGATCCAAAACTACACCGACCGGATCGAAAACCCGGAGCATTCGCTGGTCCTGACATTTGCCGATGTCGGCGAAGGCGACAGTACGATCCTGTATGATCCGAAGCGCGAGAGCGCTCTGATCATCGATGGAGGCACGCAGCCCTATGCATTCCATGTGGCTTTGTGTGCCAAAAAGTTCGGAAACGTAAGAGATGTCCGGCTGATCCTGACGCACCCGCATTCGGATCATGCACAGGGGCTTACAGAGATCGTCGGAAAAAAACTGTTGCCGGTCATCGGCCTGTATTATTCGGCTCCGACGTCGGGTGAGAGCGGATTTGCGCCGCTTCGCATGCAGATCGCGGCGCAGGGTCTGCCTATGGTTCCCCTGAAAGCAGGCGATACACTGGCCTTCGGGGAAGCTGTGATCCAGATCATTTCTCCGAAAAACGAACCCTATGAAGATCTGAACAATGCCTCCCTAGCTTTGGTGATCGAACATGAAGGACATAAGATCCTGGTCGCCGGGGACATGGAGCGGGAGGCGGAGAGCCTGTTATGTGAGGATGAGAGCCTTGCGCAACTGATCCGCGACGTGGACCTGCTGCGCGTCGGTCATCACGGCAGCAATTCATCGACCTCCTATCGTTTTCTGGATCTGACTTATCCGAAGATTGCCGTGATCAGTGTCGGGGCGGACAATCCGTACGGGCATCCAAGTGAAAATGTACTGTCCCGGCTTGCGGATCTGGGACGCTCGCGAAGCGGCGGAATAACAGTGCTGCGCACGGATGAAGAGGGAGATATTTCCTTCGTTTCCGACCCGGACGGAATAAAAAGAATCAAATAAAAACTACCATTTACTGCGATAGTATGTTATAATATCATTTGTGGGAGTATGGGATAAGGAGGAAGCGCATGTATTCTCAGGATAAAATCAAGCGAATGACACAGATCACGCTGAATGAGCAGAATGAAAAAAGACATCATCTGTATGCGCATACTTTTACCCGTGGAGACTACCTCTCGTTCTATCTGTTTAAGACCTTCCTATGTGTGACGATCGCATTTTTTCTGTGCATCGCCGGAGTTCTTTTGATCGCAATAGAAGAGAATCTGATCTCCATCCGTGAATTTGAATGGCAAAAATACGTGACCGTGGTCGGTATCCTGTATTTCAGCATTCTGGTCGTTCACGGAATGATCACTCTGATCGTTTATTTCCTTCGCTATAAAGCGGCCGAAAAGTTCGCGAAAAAGCAGCTTTCCCTGCTGAAAGGCCTGGCTCAGTATTATCCTGAGGAGGCAGCGGATACAAAAGAAGGAGAAAAGTCTTATGACGAGCTTACTGGTGTTTCGGGAACGCCTGAAGAAGATATACAGTGAGTACAGCCGCTGGATCGATGCCGCACTGCGTTTTCTGCTTGCATTTATCACGCTGATCGTGATCAATGTTAAAACAGGCTACATGACGCAGATGAATTCGGAACTGATTCTGATCGCTCTGGCTTTGCTCGCCGGTGTTTTGCCCGGCGGCTTCGGCTTTGCTCTGTCCATCCTGTTCATTACGATAAATCTGTTTGAAGTCTCAAAACTTCTGGCGGCTTTCGTGCCTCTGTTCGGATTGCTGATGTATTTGATCTATTTTTCGTTCAAACCGGGCAATGCGATCTACGCGAATGTCGCTCTGGTTCTGGGACTTTTAGGCATGCCTGCGCCTTTGGGCGTGGCGATCGGCCTGCTAACGACACCACTTGCGGTCGTGCCTGCGATCTTCGGTGTTTTGATCGCGGCCTATGTGAATTATATCGATTCCAACTTCATGGTGCTGACCTCGGATGTTGGAAGCATATTTAAACAGGGCATCACGGTCGTGAAAGACGCATTTCTGGATGACCGGATCTGGACCTGCATTGTGATCCTGATAGTGATCACGGTGGCTGTGTTCATTATCCGCCGGACGTTCTTCCATAACAACTGGATCTTCGCGATCGCGGCAGGAAACGTCTTTTATCTGATGCTGACACTGATCTTTGCACTGGTCATGGACCAGGAGATCCGCATGGTCTCGCTGATCCTGAATCTGTTCTTGGGACTGCTGACCGGTTTCGTGCTGCATTTTCTGTTCTTTATGGTGGATTCACTCAGAGTTGAACACGTCCAGTTTGAGGACGATGAATACTATTATTACGTCAAGGCCGTTCCGAAGGTACGCGTTACCGCGCCGGAGGTCCGTGTCACCAAGATCAATTCACGAAAAGTGAAAGAAGAGTCAAAGACTTCTGAACAAGTCGTCTTTTTGGACGCCTCCGCGCCGAAGCCGGAGGAGGAAACTGAGGCTTCGGAGACCTCGGAAAGTGAGGAAGAGGATTGAAACAGGTACTGGAATATTTGAAATACAATTTTTCCTGGGTGTGGGCCAGCCTCGGCATCTCGGGATTTGTAGAGATCATTATCCTGACCGTCAGTGTTTATTACATTCTGCGTTGGTTCCAAAGAACACAGACATGGACACTTCTGAAGGGATTGCTGATCATACTGGCGATCATGTTGGCCGCCTATGTCATGCAGCTTCGGGTCATCCTTTCGATCCTGCAGAGCGCGTTCGGCGTTGGTATTATTGCCGTGTTTATACTGTTCCAACCGGAACTGCGCCGTGGTCTGGAGCAGTTGGGGCGTCGAAACCTGCGCTTTGCAGGCTGGTTCGACGGGGCGAAAAACGAACGATTCAGCGAAACGACCCGCGATGCGATCGCACAGGCTTGTTTTGAGATGGGAGCCGAGAAGGTCGGCGCTCTGATCGTGATTGAAAACATGACTCCGCTCGGCGAATATGAGAAAACAGGTATCCCCATGGACGCCCTGATCTCTCCGCAGCTCTTAAATCAGATCTTTGAAAAAAACACCCCGCTGCACGACGGAGCGGTTCTGGTACGCAGAGACCGCATCACTGCCGCGACCTGCGTGCTGCCGGTTTCCAAAAATATGAGCATCAGCCACGCCCTAGGTACCCGTCACCGTGCGGGCCTCGGTGTCAGCGAAGCTTCCGACTGCTTCTGTATCATCGTTTCCGAGGAGACCGGTCAGGTCTCGATCGCGGAAGACGGCGTTTTGACGCGCGGCATATCGTACGATAAGCTGATCGCGAGGATGGAGGAACTTCGAGTGATCGAAGCGCCTACGAAGCGTTTCAAATTCAGGAAGGGCAAAAAGAATGAAAAAGTTTCTGAGCAATAACTTATTAATGAAGATCATCTCTTTGTTTGCCGCGGTCTTTATCTGGGTCCTGGTCGCTTACAACCTGAACCCGGAATCCACAAAGACTATTACCGTTCCGGTCCAGCTCGTTAATAAAGACCAGTTGAAGGCAAAAGGGATGACGATCGTCGGGGATGATCCGACCGTCGAGATCGAAGTAAAAGCGCGACTTTTGGACATCGGAAAGATCACAGCTTCCGATTTTGTCGTAGAGGCCGACATGAATAAACTGTACGGTGAGGACGAAGAGCATAAGCGCTGCAACCTGGAAAAAAGAAACCCGGTCAACAACGCAAACCTGATCCTGAGCTGGGATCCGAAATCGGTGTATATCGACATCGATACCGAGCCTCTGATCGAGCGCAAGTTTGCGATCGTTCCGATCAGTGACAACGTAACGTTGGCTCCGGATTTCATGAAGGGTAAGGTCACGGTGTCTCCGAGTGAGATCACGATCCGCGGCCGCCGTTCGGATGTATCCCGGATCTATCAGGCCGTGGTCTACATATCCGGTCAGGATGTCAACGAAGGTTTTACCGAGAATTACATTCCCGTTCTGGTCGACGAAAAGATGAATGAACTGAAACTGGGCCCGGGCAATGATCTGACTTCGATCGATCCGCTCACGTCGACCGTTACTGCTACGGTTCCGGTCATGCTGTCCAAATCGCTCAACGTCCTGGTAAAACCTACCGGAACGCCCGCAGATGGTTATTTTTTGCGTGAAGCGACTTCCAGCCGTGAAAAGGTCAATGTCATCGGACCGAAGGAAGACCTGAAGTCCATCTCTGAGATCGTTCTGGATCCGGACATTTCAAATCTTTCCGGTTCGAAGACCGAGTCGATCTCTCTGACACGTTATCTGATCAGTGTATCCGAGAATATCAAACTCGCGGAGAACGAGAGCGATATGATCACGGTCGAACTGAATATCGACAAGAAACCTAAAAAGTTATATCGTTTCGATAAGATCGAGATGGAAAACAAAAATCCCCTGTATGAATACACCATGCAGAAGGATGCCTACGAGATCGAGGTCGAATTTGAGTCCGATCAGGTCGATAAACCACAGACGGAGAACATCCGTGTTTCCATCGACGTAGCTGGTATGCAGATCGGCGATGAAAGAACATTTTCCCCGGTGATCGAACTTCCGGAAGGCTGTACGCTGCTTCGAAAGGATGATGTCACGATCCTCGTTTCCGAGAAAACGACACCTTACATTCCGCCGATACCGGAGACCGAGGCACCGACTGCGCCGCCGATCATTGAGACCGAGGCGCCGACGCCCGAGCTTCCTCCGGAAACCGAGCCCGAGACCACCGAACCTGTGATCGAAACGGAGCCCGAAACGGAGCCCCAGACGTCCGAGATTCCGGTCGAGACCGAGCCGTCGACGGAGGATTATTCGACAGAGGAAGCAACAGCGGAGGAAACCGAGTTGCCGGTGGATGAATAGTTTTTGGAGGTTTGTTTTGGTTAATCAAAAAGTAGTTATCACAAATCCGACCGGATTGCATCTGCGCGCCGCCGGCGTGCTCTGCACCGAGGCGGTAAAATATAAAAGCAGGATCACGTTTTCACGCGAGACGACGACTGCGAACGCCAAAAGTGTTCTGAGCGTTCTGGGCGCCGGCATCAAGTGCGGAGACGAACTCGAGTTCGTCTGCGAAGGAGAAGATGAAGAGCAGGCACTCAGCGCCATGATGACTGTGATCAACAACGGCTTGGGAGAATAATACAATGGAAAACGGAAAGGAAAACAAAAGTACATTCCGTAAGGGCATTGTGTGGATATCCCCCGTGACGCTGGCCCTGATCGGCGCGCTGCTTTGCAAATCCGTGCCGGACAGTCTGCAGTGGACTGTCAGTATTTTTTTGATCGCGGCAGCGGTTCTTTCCTGCTTGTTTTATATTAGGATCGGCGAATCTTTGGTCGACCTTCGGGCGCTTTTATCCCTGTCCTGGCTGTTTGGCCTGGGCCTGGCGAATTTGCGCCTCAGCAATATGCATGAACCCTGGTCGGATACCAGCATTTTTTGCTTTTTCAGTTTCTATGCGATCGTCATGCTTTCCTATGAAGCATTGCGGTTCATCCCGAAAAAAACAGAGGATCCCTCCGCGCTTTCGAAAGAAGAGAAGGACCGGATATCCCGCGCTTTGTTTCGACTGGTCCCCATTACCTCCGGCATCTCCTTCCTGTGTTTTTGCCTGGAGGCGATCAAACTTCGGTACATTCCGCTGTTTGCGACCTTTACGCATGCTTACAACTATTTCCATGTCAGCGGACTGCATTATTTTACGTTCAGCAGCATGTTCACCCATGCACTGACGGTTCTGTATCTGCTGTATACGAATAGTAAGCCTACGTTAAAGCAGAAGAGGATCCTGATCGTATCGAATCTGTTTTCCCTCGCGATCCCGATCCTGTGCATATCCAAACTGCAGTTTTTGCTGATCTTTTTCTATCCGGTCATGATCTTTCTGTACCGGCTTCGTATCCGCAAACTTTCGGATCTGCCGTTAAAGAGGATCGGTATCGCAGCCGCATGCCTGACGGTGGCACTGCTTCTGGCCGGAGTGGTTTTCACGGCTCGCAGAAACTACCCGGAAGGCTATCTGGAGCAGATCTTTGACATGAAAGATCCGGACACGCCCGCGATCGGCCAGATCCTGTACATGTATGTCAGCCACAATTATGCGAATTTCAACCATATGACGCTGACATTGACAGAGCACGCACATGGCCTGCGGAGTGCATTTCCCCTGGTGGCCCTGACAGGGCTTAAATTTTTGGCCCCGTCCTTAGCCCCGCCGGATCCGGACCTGATCAAACAGGAACTGTCGACATTGACCGTGATCTATGATGCTTATTATGATTTCGGCATTCCCGGCGTCGTGGCGTTTTCGATCCTCGTAGGCCTGCTTTTTGCCGGCATCACGCGGCTGAAGAACCGAAAGGAGAGTTCCAATCCGATCAGTTTGCTTATGTGCGCCGAACTGGCGCTGTATGCAGTGCTTTCGTTTTTTGATACATGGTTTTCCAATCCGACGGTCTGGTTTTGGTTTGCCATCACGATACTAATGTATATCTACGTTGAATATCAGCGAAGAAGAGGAAGATCATGAAGCTTTTGATCATTATCCCCGCATATAACGAGCGGGAGAACATTGAGAGAGTCGTCGATAACCTGATACAGAACTATCCGCAGTTTTCTTATGTGGTGGTCAATGACGGTTCGAAGGACGACACGGCAGCGATCTGCCGAAAGAGAGGTTATAACCTGATCGATCTTCCGGTCAATCTGGGCCTGGCCGGCGGTTTTCAGGCCGGCATGTTATATGCCGAAAAACATGGTTTTGATTATGCCATTCAATATGACGCCGACGGCCAGCACCGCGCGGAATTTATAGAACCGATGTTAAATGAGTGTGAAAAGGGGTTTGATATCGTCATCGGATCCCGGTTCGTGAGTAAGAAGAAACCGCTTTCCATGCGAATGTTGGGAAGCCGCATGTTATCCGCAGCGATCCGCCTTACGACGTTTCGAAAGATCAAAGATCCGACATCCGGCATGCGGGTATATAATCGCCGTATGATCCGGCTGTTCGCGCATCATACGAACCTGAGTCCGGAACCGGATTCTGTGGCTTACATGATCAAATCCGGAGCGAAGGTCAGCGAGGTGCAGGTCGAGATGGATGAACGCATCGCGGGCGTCAGTTACCTGAACATTCCGAGATCCATGTTTTACATGTTGCGGATGGTCATTTCGATCCTGTTCATTCAGGTGTTCCGTTCTCCGGTCCGTTTGAAAGATATCCGTCCGGAAGAAAAAGGTTGATGGGAGGAAGTTATGTCAGATACACTCAGAATCGTATTGATCGTAGCTTCGGTGCTGTGCCTGCTGTATATGCTGCGAAAGATCTCCCAGTCGAAGGTCCGCATCGATGATGCGATCTTCTGGATCGTCGGATCGTTCGTTTTGGTCATCATCAGTATATTCCCGCAGATTCCTTCCTGGTGTTGCGATCTTTTGGGCATTCAGACGCCCGTTAATTTTCTCTTTCTGTTTATGATCTTCATCCTGCTGGTGAAGTTGTTCTATATGACGATCCGGGTTTCCCAACTCGAGTCAAAGGTCAAAGAATTGTCCCAGCGATATGCGCTGGATCATATGGATGAAAAAGAGGAAGAGACCGATGAAACATAAAAACGTTTCGGAAGACATGCATACGTTTGTCATATGCGCTTATAAAGAATCGGCATTCCTGGAGGCGTGCATCCGTTCCGTGCTGGAGCAGGAGTATCCGAGCCGGGTCCTGATCGCGACCTCCACACCGAATGATCATATACAGCAGTTGGCGGATCGTTTCGGCATTCCCGTGATCGAAAATCCCAAGCAAAAGGGCATCGGTTATGATTTTGATTTCGCGATGCATGCGGGTCATACGCCGCTTGTTACCGTGGCTCATCAGGACGATGTCTACGATCCCGGTTTTTCCAAACAGGTGATCGAGGCATGGCAACCGGATACACTGATCGCTTATACGGATTACCGCGAGATCGACGGGGACGGAGCGGATATTCCGGTGAACCGGAACCTTCGTATCAAGAAAATGCTCTTGTTTCCGACACGGTTTCGAAGCATATCGGGACTCCGAGGAATCAAGCGCTCAGCGATCGCGTTAGGAAACGGCATCTGCTGTCCGTCGGTCACATTTGCCGCGGAAAAAATGCCGAAGAGACTTTTTTCCGGGAAGATGAAGAGCAATGTCGACTGGAGCGCATGGGAGATCCTGTCACGTAAAAAAGGCAGGTTCACCTATATTCCCCAAACGCTTATGTCACACCGAATCCATGAAGAAGCGACTACGAACCAGATGATTCGGGATCACAAACGTACGGCCGAAGACTTAGCGATGTTTCGCAGGTTCTGGCCGGAATGGATCGCGAAACGACTTTGTGCTTTTTACAGTAAAGCGGAGGATACAGTAAGCAAACGATGAATACGATCGATGTTATCATCCCAACGTATAAACCGGGAAAAGATCTTACAAAACTGATCCGGACCCTGTTTATTCAGGTGGTGCCGGTCGATACCGTCCGCATCATCAATACAGAAGAAGACCTGTTCGATCCCGAACTGGTTTCCGAATTCGGGAGCAGGGTACAGGTTCGGCACATTCCGCAGTCCGAGTTCGACCACGGCTATGCGCGTGATCTGGGCGTACGGGAATCCAAAGCGGACTTTCTGATGTTCATGACCCAGGATGCCATGCCTTGTGAAAAGGACAGGACGCTGACGCAGAAACTGACAGCGCCCATGAAGATGGATCCGACGATCGCGGCTGCCTATGCGCGTCAGATCCCTTATAAGAACTGCAACCGGACCGAGCGGCTAACGCGGAATTACAACTATCCGCCGACCGCGAGCGTCAAATCCGCAGACGATCTGCCCCGGCTCGGCGTCAAGACGTATTTTTGTTCGAATGTCTGCGCCGTCTATCGCAGGGACGTGTATCTTAAACTCGGCGGTTTCGAACACGGCGCCATCTTCAACGAAGATATGGTCTTTGCGGCGAAACTGATCCAAGCCGGCTATCGCATTGCATACGATCCGCTGGCCTGCGTGCGCCATTCGCACAATTACAGCCTGATGCAGTATTTCCGCCGCAGCTTTGACATGGCGGTATCCCAGGCGGAGCATCCCGAGGTTTTTGCCGCGGTCAGTTCCGAAAAAGAGGGGGCAGGCATGGTAAAGACCGTGTCGAAGCAACTGCTTCGTCGCAAGTGGTTTTTTTCCTTCTTGTTTTTCTTCGCTTCCTGCGTTGCGAAATATGCAGGCTATTTCCTCGGAAAGCGGTATAAGAAGCTTCCGAAGAAGCTGGTTCGCTTCTGCACGGCCAGCAACTGGTGGTTTTCCCGTAAGAAAGTTGCCGAATGAACCTAAGAGGAGTCATCCATGAACTTTTCATCTAAGATCACATTTGCCTTCTATGGTATCATCGTATACCTTCTGGGCATAGCCATATATCAGGTCATCCGTGATGCGAGCGCGTGGTCGTTCGTCTTACTGGGGGCGGCTGTGCTGATTTGTTTCTGGCTGCTCGGATCGAAACTGATCTCGAAGAAGAAACA
>ONPC01000039.1 GCA_900319565.1 uncultured Eubacteriales bacterium
AGAGGCGTATATGTACTTCCTGATGAGTCAGAAGCCGGAAGTCTACGCGAATATCGCAAGTTTGTTTGAACTGTCCGAAGAGGGACTGACCTATATGGAGTGCCGCGTGATGCGCGGCATGAAGCCGCAGATCGTCCGCATCAGCGCGGAGCGCTTAGAGGAAGGCTTCGATCTGGGCATTCTGGAAAATGCACAGGGCAAACGTCTCGCGGATAATATTATCTGCTCGTGCGCAGAGCGCCTGCTGGCGAAGAAGATCATCTCGTCGGTCTGCCTGGCGGGTAAAGGTTTTGAACATGTGGATCAGTGGGGCGTAAAAGCATTGCCCGTGATCTGCAACCGCAGAAAGGCGTTCTACGAGGGACCGCTGTTTGCGAAGGGAGCCGTATATCTGGCACTGGATACGCTGCGTGAGACTACGGCATACCCGTACATGTGCGTATGCGACGGAAGACTGGCTTCGAACGTCAGCATTCCCATGCAGGTGAACGGGCTGACGCGACCGGTCATGCTGATCAGCGCGGGAACACGCTGGTATCAGGCCGGCAGCGAGCTGGAGTTCTACATTGACGACATGGATTCCGTGGATCTGACCATCCAGGCGGTGGATCAGATGCAGGCGCGTACGGTTCGGATCGACCTGGATAACTTCCCCGTGCGCCCGAAACGCGCGACGCGGGTCCGAATGTCGCTTTCGTGCCCGTCGGAGAGCCTGCTGAAACTGAAGATCGAGGACATGGGCTTCGGCACTATGTTCCCGGCTACGGATGCTTATGTGGAGCGGGAGATACCGCTGTAGACTATAGAAAGAGGTACAGGTTATGGGATCCTATATCTTAAGCCTGAGTCCGATGGCGAAACATCCCTATCGGACGCGGGAATTGGGCGTAGATATTTACACCGCGGAGGAACTCTGCTATTATATTTATCATAACTTCGTCGTCGTGGACGATGAGTTTATTTCCCGTGAGCTGTTTGAGTTCTTGGAGGACGAGTTAAAACTGGGCGACCACGTGGCTCACATCCGCAAATATATTGAGGATAAACCGTCCATGGAGCTGACGCTGCTCTTTATCCTGCGGGAGTTTCGTTTCTACAACGAGACGGAACTGCATGAGTTCCAGATCCGCTATGAGGAGTTCAAACGGAACGGAACGGCCATGCGCCGTCTGTTGAAGGCCGACTTCCTGCTGGAGCACGGCTACGTGCTCGGCGCCCTGAATATGTACCACTATTTCGACTATGCGAAGAAGGACCTGACGCTGCAGCCGGATTTTATCTTTAAGGTACGGCAGCACATGGCGGTGGCTTACATCCGTCTGGGACTGAACTCGGAGGCCATGGAGGCGTTTAAGTCCGCATGGCAGGAGCAGCAGAACGAGGAGATCCTAAAGCAGATCTACCGTTTCTCCCTGTTCTCCGGCGTGCCCATGCCGCAGGAGATCGCTTCGTCGCTCGATGCGGTGAAGGAGCAGCAGTGGCGTGCGGAATTCGAAGAAGCGAAGACACAGGCCTATCTGTTCGCATCGACCGGCCCCACGGCGGCGATCTTTACGAAGGATGCCGTCCGCAGAAAGGATCTGCTGGACGAATACATTGGCCGCAAAAAACGGGAGTATCGCAAGGCTATTTTGTGATCTTTGGGTCCGTAGGGGTATCTGAAGATACGCCCGTTATGCCAAACGATCACTTACGAAGTTTGCCGGCTTCGGGACGTAAAAGCCCCGGATGCAGATAACTTCGAGTATAGAGATGAGGAGCAAATTATGAAAGAACTGGAAAAGACATACAACCCGCAAGACATCGAGGAGCGGTTGTATGACAAATGGATGAAAAACAAGTATTTTCACGCGGAGGTAAATGCGAATAAGAAACCGTTTACCGTCATGATGCCGCCGCCCAACATCACGGGCCAGCTGCACATGGGACACGCGCTGGACAATACCATGCAGGATATTCTGATCCGCTTTAAGCGTATGCAGGGCTATGAGGCTCTGTGGCAGCCCGGAACGGACCACGCCGCGATCGCGACCGAGGTAAAGGTCATCGAGAAACTCAAGGAAGAGGGCATCGATAAGAAGGACCTGGGACGTGAGAAGTTTTTGGAGCGCGTCTGGGACTGGCGTAAGGAATATGGCGGACGCATCATCAACCAGTTGAAGAAGTTAGGCTCTTCGGCCGACTGGGACCGCGAGCGTTTCACCATGGATGCGGGCAATAATAAAGCCGTTACCGAGGTTTTCTGCAACCTGTATGAGAAGGGCCTAATCTACAAGGGCTCCCGTATCGGGAACTGGTGCCCGGTATGTAAGACTTCCATTTCCGACGCAGAAGTAGTTTACGAAGAGCAGGCCGGACATTTCTGGCACATCAACTACCCGATCATCGGGGAGGAGGGGCGCTTCGTAGAGATCGCGACCACCCGTCCCGAGACCATGCTCGGCGATACTGCTGTAGCGGTAAACCCGGACGACGAGCGTTATAAGGATCTGGTCGGTAAGATGCTTCTCCTTCCGATCGTGAACCGCGAGATCCCCGTGATCGCGGACGCTTATGTAGATAAGGAGTTCGGTACCGGCTGCGTAAAGATCACGCCGGCGCACGACCCGAACGACTTCGAGGTAGGTAAGCGCCACAACCTTGAAGAGATCAATATTTTAAACGACGACGCGACGATCAATGAAAACGGCGGGATCTACTGCGGCATGGATCGCTATGAGGCACGTAAGGCTATCGTAGAGGAACTGGACCGCATGGGCCTTCTGGTTCGCGTCGAGGATCACGTACATAACGTAGGTACGCACGACCGTTGTAAGGCGACCGTTGAGCCGATGATCAAACTGCAGTGGTACGTAAAGATGGATGAGCTCATCAAGCCTGCCTCAGACGCTGTAAAGAACGGCGACGTAAAGCTGGTTCCCGAGCGCATGGAACGTACCTTCTTCAACTGGACGGACAATATCCGCGACTGGTGTATATCCCGTCAGTTGTGGTGGGGTCACCGCATCCCGGCGTATTACTGCCCGAAGTGCGGTAAGATGGTCGTAGCACGCGAAGCAGTTACGGTCTGCCCGGACTGCGGCGCAGCGATGGAGCAGGATCCGGATACGCTGGACACCTGGTTTTCGTCGGCACTGTGGCCGTTCGCGACCCTGGGCTGGCCGGAGAAGACGCCGGAGCTTTCCTATTTCTTCCCGACCGACGTTCTCGTTACCGGTTATGACATCATCTTCTTCTGGGTCATCCGCATGATGTTCTCCAGCTACGAGCAGATGGGACGCCGCCCGTTCCACACCGTGCTGTTCCATGGTCTGGTGCGTGACTCGCAGGGCCGCAAGATGAGTAAATCCCTGGGGAACGGCATTGACCCACTCGAAGTGATCGAGAAGTACGGCGCCGACGCCCTGCGTATGATGCTGATCATGGGCAATGCACCTGGAAACGACATGCGTTTCTACTGGGAGCGTGTTGAGGCAGCCCGTAATTTCGCAAATAAAGTTTGGAACGCTTCGCGTTTCATCATGATGAATATCGAGAAGACCGGCAATGTCGATCACGTGGAGCTCAGCGAGCTGACCGCGGCCGACCGCTGGATCTTAAGCAAGGCCAACACCCTGGTTAAAGAAGTGACCGACATGCTCGAGAAATACGAGCTCGGTATCGCCCTCCAGAAGGTATACGACTTCGTTTGGGAGGAATTCTGCGACTGGTACATCGAGATGGTGAAGCCGCGCCTGTGGAACGAAAACGACGCGACTCACGCGGCTGCGATCTGGACGCTGAAGACCGTCCTGATCGACGCGCTGAAGATGTTGCACCCGTTCATTCCGTTCGTAACCGAGGAGATCTTCTGCAACCTGCAGGATAAGGAAGAGTCGATCATGATTTCGGCTTGGCCGGTATATCATGCAGAGCGTGAATTTGCCGCAGAGGAGAAGGAAGTCGAGCTCATTAAGGAAGCCGTTCGCCAGATCCGTAACGTGCGCACGTCCATGAACGTTCCGCCGTCGAAGAAGGCTACGGTCTACGTCGTATCGGAGAACGAAGATGTTCGCGCGATCTTCGAAAAGAGCCGTGTATTCTTTGCGACCCTGGGCTACGCGAGCCAGGTCATTGTCCAAAACGACCGCACAGGCATCGCGGACGACGCGGTTTCGGCTGTGATCCCGCACGCCGTTCTGTACATGCCGTTTGCCGATCTCGTAGATATCGAGAAGGAACTGGCACGCCTTAATGCCGAGAAGGAACGCCTGGATAAAGAAGTAGCCCGTGTCGAGGGCATGCTGTCGAACGAGCGCTTCATGAGTAAGGCGCCGCAGGCGAAGATCGACGAAGAAAAGGCGAAGCTGGCGAACTACACCGCCATGAAGGAGCAGGTGCTGATTCGTCTGGCGCAGCTTACGAAGTAATTACCATACATTGCAATATATGTCCCCTCGCAAGAGGGGACATTCTGCTATCAGCAGGGAGGTCATACATATGCTGGATTGTTATTATATCGTAGAGAGTATCGACGGAGACTACGCGCACCTGCGCCGCGTCGAGGACGCACCGGGCAGCGAGACGAAGCTGGTCGCGCGGGCGCTGCTGCCGGACACGATCAACGAAGGAACGTACCTGCACTACGCGATGATGCAGTATGAAGAGGTGAGTGAACTATGAAACTGGACTGCCTGATCATCGATGACGAAAAGGAACTCGCGGACAATACCTGCGAGTATTTTAATATGTTTGAAGTGAAGACGGCCGCCGTGTATTCGAGCGCGGAGGCACGCACGTTTTTGCGTAACAACGAGGTTCGGATGATCTTGCTGGACATCAACCTTTCGGACGGAAACGGGTTCGAACTGTGTAAGTATATCCGGCAGACCCTGAACATTCCGATCCTGTTTATCTCGGCGCGCAATACGGACGATGATAAGATCATTGCGCTCAATATCGGAGGGGATGACTATATCGAGAAACCGTACTCGCTGGGCGTTCTATTTGCGAAAGTGAAGGTCGTACTGAAGCGGTTCGCCGGGCAGGATACACCTGAGGAGAAGGAAGACTACGACGACGGCTACCTGAAGATCGATTCGACAAATAAGACCGTTCTTGTCATGGGTCAGGAGAAGAAGATCACTGCGATCGAGTGGAAACTTCTGGAGTACCTGATCGCGAATAAAAACCGCCTCGTCGAAAAGAACGAGATTTTTGACAAGGTATGGAATGACAAATATACGACGGACGGAACCCTGAACGTGCACATCCGGAAGATCCGCGAAGCGATCGAGAGAGATGCACAAAACCCCGAATACATCGTTACCGTATGGAAGGAAGGCTATAAATTCATAGCCCAAAAGGACAGAAGATGAAGAAAACCATGATCGTGGCGGCGTTTATCCTGACGCTCGTCATCGAGATCGCTGCGGGTCTGTATCTGACCTCGCAGATCCGGGATCTCGAGATGGACCCGGTAAAAGTGAACGAGTGCATGTATTCGGTCACCGAAAACTTCGGGAATACCGAAGCGTACGACCGCTCCCTGGACTATGTCGTGATCGACACCGCCGGGAATGTTCTCTTTAGGACCCGGGAAGGCTTAAGTGAATCGGTCAATGCGGCGATCCGCGACCGGGGACTGATCCTGGATCTGGTCCGTGACGGGCAGCCGGCGGGCAAGGTCATCTTTTATTACGGTATGCGGGATCAGATTGCCGCGTTCAAACGTATGCTCCTGACAGGCCTGATCGTCATCTCGATCCTTCAGGTCGTGCTTTTGGTGCTCTGGTACATCTACTACCGCAGAACGATCCTGCGGCCGTTTAAAGATTTAAATCAGTTTGCGGAGCGTGTGGCACAGGGAAACTTAGACCTGCCGCTTCCGATGGATAAAGGCCACGTCTTCGGCGCATTTTCCGAGAGTTTCGACCTCATGCGGGCAGAACTTAAGAAGGCACGGGCCGCCGAGAAAAAGGCCAGCGATGACAAGAAGGAAATGGTCGCAAAGCTCTCACATGACATCAAGACGCCGGTGGCTTCGATCAAATCGACGTCGGAGATCGGCCTGGAGGTCACAAAAGAGGAGCGTACCCGGAAGATGTTCGGCGTCATCAACGACAAGACCGACCAGATCAAGACGCTCGTGGATAACCTGTTCAATTCCAGCGTGCAGGACATCACCGAGATCGCAGTGAACCCCGGCATGCAGCCTTCGAGCGTCCTTACGGGACTGATCGAGCGCGCGGACTACTTAAATCGCGCAAATGCGTTCGAGATCCCCGCCTGCAATGTATTTGCCGACAAACTGCGCCTGCAGCAGGTGTTTGATAATATCTTTATGAATTCCTATAAGTACGCGGACACGGAGATCGAGGTGAGTTCGCAGATCGCCGGGGACTACCTGGTGATCCGCTTCCGGGACCGCGGCCCCGGCGTTTTGGAGGAAGAACTTCCGCTTCTCACGGAGAAATACCGGCGCGGCAGCAACGCGTCGGACCGGGACGGAGCCGGCCTGGGTCTGTACCTGACGGACTATTTTCTGGAGAAAATGGACGGCCAGTTGGGCCTTAAGAACGCCGATCCCGGCTTCGAGGTCTCGGTCTATCTGCGCCTTTCTTGAGGCATTTTCGATTTAAGAATGATTTAAGACTTCCTTAAAGGCATTTAAGGGTTGAAAATGTATACTCTAGGCATAAGGCAGGAAAAAAGCGACCTGCACACCTTCAACAAGAAAGGCAGAGACTATGAATACGATCATTGAGACGAAGAAAATATGCAAGA
>ONPC01000170.1 GCA_900319565.1 uncultured Eubacteriales bacterium
AGAAGATATCCGAGGAGGAATACTACGCAGTCTTTACTGATTACGCAGGCAGAGCTGAGATAGTGCTGGCAGGCAACTACGAGCCTTCTGACAATGCAGCCGATCACGCTCTTAACGGCAAACCGCGTTACACACTTATGAGTTATGATGAGATGTATGCTTTCCTTGAAAGCGAACGGTAAAATGCGCTAAAAGCGTTAAAAATTAGGGAGGGGGTCAAAGTTATGTTTAAGAAGATTATTGCTGCCGTTCTCTGTGCCGCAATGCTGGCAGGCGTTGCCGGCTGTGATCTTTTCGCGAAAGACAAAGACAGGGACAAGGCAAGGTCGAACGCGAGAAAGCAGGAGAACAATGCGGAATCAGAGATCGAGGATCTGGTCGATTCACTTGAGAAAGGCTTTAACGACTTTGATCCTGACGAGATCCTTGAATGCACCAACTGGGATGAAAGCAATGAATACTACGCGTACGTATACGACAGGTTAAACCGTAATCAAATAACCGAGGTTTACGGCTCGTACCTCGTCAACATCTATGAGATCATTGCCAAGACGATCGATTTTGATTATGACATCGATGATCTTGAGATCGACGGTGACAAGGCTACCTGGGAAATGCAGTTCGAGATCATGGACTGGCAACCGGTTTTCCTGGAGTGGCGTACAACCTACGATGAAGCCGTTTCGGCAGTAAGAGAGCAGCAAGACACGGTCAAGTATGATCTGAGGATCAAGTTCGAACGTGTGGACGGCGAATGGAAGGTCTCTTCGATCTACAGGATCGAGGATATTCTGTCCTTCACCTGGGCATACCCTGTGACAGAAGAAGCCAATGAATACTTTTCCACTTATGCTAATGATTATGTGGAAGAGGATCCCGGACCGCCGCCGTACGCGGACCTTTCACCAGCCGATTTCTATCATGAGGCCATGGTCTGCTACCTCTCGGATCTCGATGCCAACAGCGAGGGCATCCTTGCGCTTGAAGAAGAGTGCGGAATCAAGACCTGCGTTCTCTATGACATCGAAAATGACGGCGTCCCGGAACTTTTCTATATCCGCATAGATCCGCTCTACCACACGCTGGATTTTGACCGCATGTCATTTACCGAATACGGCGGAAGCTCGTACGGCCACGGCTCTTCAGTGACTTTAGGCGCACCGATGAACGCAGAGATCTTATTGATCTGGTTTACCGGTGACTACTTCGTCATAACATACGGCTACGACAACAACGGCGCATACACGATCAAATCCGAGATCGCGCAGTTCGACCTCGATGACCCGAACGAACTCAGCCGCGAGGCACCTGATTCGGGAAACGCCAATCTTATCAATTACTACAACTATGATTCGCCAATCATACCGGACGAATACATGAGGATGCTCCGCAAGCACGTTAACGAGGCTGAGGCCATCTTCATCAAGAACTGGGACATCACACCTGACGACCCGGAGTACAATGTCACCAATACTCCTGAACTTAATGCGATGACCTACCGCCAGATGCACGAGTATCTCGAAAATCAGATCGGATAAGGCGCGCGCCGGCTTTGCCGGGGCGGGGTTACGGGCGCGGGTGAGACGACCATGAGTTGAGGTGCGGTTCCTGGAGCGAGGAATTTTCGGGCGCGGGTCAAAAGGCCACGAAATGGCAGGCACTTTACTATAAAGGCAGGTTCTTGATAAAATATATAAAACCTGTAAATCGGAGGTGCCGATCATGGACGCACTATTATTTGCCAAGGCAGCCAGAGAAGAGAAGGATGCAATGCTGGAGAATTATCTCGGCAGCGCGGACTCTATGGCCGGTGAGCAGATTGCCAAACTCAAGGCGGCAGGCGCCAGCGACGAGCTCCTCAGAGAGGTTTTTGATTCCGTCCTGACCGACTGCTTCTACAACATCCTTCTGGGAATCGACGGACAGATGCCGATCGGCTCGCTTGGCGAGAGAAGCTACAGACTCCTGGCACCCGACAGCACCGTTATTGCGAACGCTTCCGGCACATTGGCCGAAGCCGCATACGAAGCATTCTACGGCGAGGGCGAAGAGGGCTGAGGCTGAGAGAAGGCTGAGGCTGAGAGCCCCGCAACAAACGAATTTAATTGACTGCCATGAAGCAAGACTTTGTGGCAGTTTTTATTGTGAGGGAGGGGTGGGGCGAGTGTGTTTTGAGGAGTGCAAGAAAAATCCCAAACGGTCTGATTTTGCTTTTTGGGGTGGTTTTATGGGGCCGGATGTATCCCAAACGGTCTGATTTTGCTTTTTGGGGTGTTTTTAAGGGGGCGAATGTATCCCAAATGGTTCGTTTTCTTGATTTGGGATACATTTTTGATCAGAATTGTATCCCAAAGTTGTTATTTCAAAGATTTGGGGTGTTTTTGAGGAGGCAAATGTATCCCAAAAGGTCTGTTTTTCTTGATTTGGGATGTATTCCTCAAATCCGGCCTCATTCCCGCCCATCCCATTTTCGAGCGCGCGAAAAAACTGCCAAATCCCGAAGCCCGGGTTCCAAATCGGCTTAGTCCGGGATGCTGACAGAAAGACAGCGATCTCGACGTACCGGCTCATCCTCCTAAACCCGTCATTCCCCGCGGGATATTTTCGAGAAAAAGGAAACAGTAAACGGTATGCATGTAAGGCACGTAAGGACATCTGCCA
>ONPC01000171.1 GCA_900319565.1 uncultured Eubacteriales bacterium
CCGTATCACTCAACAATACATTATAAACATGAGATGATACAGGCGCAATATCCGTACCCTGCTGGGACGAACATCTTGAACACTTCTTAACATCCTTACCAGGCACACAGGTAGGATCTACATGGCTCACCGTAACTGAGTAGTCATGACCCTTTGCAGGGGAATTCTCAGTCTTTGTAGCTGAACAGTTTTTGCAGTTATAAGTTTTCACTCCGGAAGCAGTACAGGTTGCCGTATCACTGCTGGGAGTCGTGTTAAAACTGTGACTGTTCATCGGAATAGATACGGTCGCGCTATAACCGCATCCCTTTGAACACTTAAGTGTCTCCGACCCATAGGAGTAACAGGTCGCCGCCTTAGTAACCCGGTCAACTACGATCGTACCATTACGACATGCCGGGCATTGTCTTCCTATGTCTGCCACAGTCTCGGCCGCCACTTCCTTTACATACCCCGGTAATCCTGTAACGATCATAAACACACTCAGCATAACAGCCAATATGCGCCCCGGAATACCATTTCTCATCTCCTTCATTTCTTTACTCTCTCCTTTTGTATTTTTATGTTGCAACTCTCTAAAGGCATTCAGTGAAATAGCTTTTTTGCGTTTTTTTAGAGTTTTGTCACATCCATTCACTTATCCAGTACGATTTTAAAACGGTATATCACACATCCATTTACAAAAACTTCGAAAAAAATACAGGAATTCCCCTTCAAACTTATTTTAAAAAACCCCGTATACAACAACTCCGTATGAAGCGGGAAAAACCGCTCCATACGGGGTGAAACACTAGAATGTTGCCCTGATTTTGCCTACTTCGGCAAATAGGGTTGGGCGAAATTGTAATAGTTCGACTCGATGATCATGGTCGAGATCGCCCATTTTGCATTGATATAATCTTTATAAGCCTTAATGTAGGCTTCGTCTGCAGGAACGTTATCCTGCAGGATCTTTTCTACCTGCTTAGTACCGCCGTTGTAGATGCACTGATCCGTGATGAAGGAACCGTTCTTGAAGATGACGAGCTGTGAGGTCGGCGAGAAAATGTCACGGCCGACGAGCATACGTGAGTCATACTCAACACCGAGCAGGTTCAGGATGGTCGGCAGGATATCGGTCTGGGTGCAATATTTATCCACTACGACCTTCTCTTTCATGCTTCCTGTCCACATGATCAGTGTGTTTTCAAACCACTCGATGTTCTCTTCCAAAACATGGCCCGCGAGTTCATCCATCTCTGCTTTATTATTATACGGAATATGGTCACCAGTCAAGACGATCAACGTATGATCTGCCATATTTTTTTCTTCCAGGTAACCAATCAGACGTTTCAGAGCTGCTTCCAACTCATAATGGCATGCGATGTAGCCCTTCGACTGCTCGAGTTGATACGGCAGATTCTCAACGAGGCTCCAGTTTCTATACGCCTGCGTGTTTCCGGTCTTGGTGTAGTTGCAGTGTCCGCTGACTGTCATGTAGTACGTATGGAACGGTTCTTTGTCGCAATACAGCGGGAACGACTGCTCGATCAGGCGGTCGTCCGACTGCGGCCACTGTGCCTTACCGCTTTTTGTAAGCGACGGCTGATAGCCATTGACCTGCTCACCGTTATAAGTCCACTGGAAAGGCGAGTTCGTCGCAAAGAAATCATATCCCATATTCGGCATGGAAAGATTTCGACCGTAGTAGGTGTAAGAATTGTTGTGTCCGGCAAATGTATAGTAGCCCAGAGCTCCGAGGCGGCGTCCCAATGTCAAGTACATGTTCGTGCTGTCCTCGCCGGTCTTCTTCAGGCTGACATAGCCGCCGTTCTTCGGCATCAGTCCGGTCAATGTAGCAAACTCACCGCCGGATGTGGAACCGTACCAAAGCGGCGTGTAGTAGTGCGTAAACTCAAAGCCCTCTTCATGCGCCAGGCGGTACAGAGTAGGCGTACGCTCCTTATCGACCGCGTATTTGCAGAAACCTTCTGCACAGATCACGATGACATTGTAACCTTTGAACTTTCCGGTCCACTCGTTTTTCAGCGTGGGCATGTTGGTCGAAAGATATGTATTGATATTTTTGATCGTCGGATCGTCGGTCAATGTATTCAGGTAATCGAAATCAATATCGAGGATCTGCGGGTCGTACGAAACCGGCGGGGTTTCCGGCTGCGTCGGTTCTGTCGACTCTCCCGGTTGTGTGCCGTTCTCCGGTGAGGTATCACTCTCTTCGGGGTTCTGCGGACTTACATTGCCCGGATCCGTAGAACTCGGGTTCTGCGATGCCGCGTTCGAAGGATCGGACTTGGAGCCGTTTTCAGGATCCGTCGGTGCCGGCTTCGACGGCACAGGGTTTGTTCCCATCCCCGGAGGCAGGCCCTGATTTCCCCCATCTCCAAGGTTCAGCGCGTTCGAAAGGTTCGGTCCTCCGAATATGAAATCCTTCATATCCAGGCGCGTCGTCGTGATAACTCCGAGCTTTTGGATCTCACTGTCAATGTTAATTCGATTATAGTAAAGATCGCTGGCGCCTTCTGCGGAAGTACCCGTGATCTTCAAAAACAGCAAGGACATGAAAAACGTCACGATACCGGCCATCGCATAAGCGATCGGTACGGTAAAACGTTTTTTCCGGAAACTCATCTTCTTGCGAATGTAGAAGATGTAGACCGGAACCGGAACGTACAGAAGCAGGATTGGAATGATCTTCTTCCATATGGTCTCGAAAACCAGGTTGAGGAAATCGAGCGCCTGCCCGGCCGTGCTAAAGATAGAGAACAGTGCAAAATAGGAATTAAATACACCATTGTAAACGACTTCCGCGGCAAACAACGTACACATCAGACAGGTAAATACCAGACCGATGATCCAGTTTGCCTTCTCGCGGAAGAACGTCGTAAAGATCGCAAAAAACGCTGCAACTACAAGAGGAAGCCATATGATAAAAAACAACCCGTTATAGATGACTTCCACCAGAAATAATATGCCAAACAGGCCAAAGCAGGCCGCAAAGGCTATTTTCCTGTCTTCTCTGCGAATGATCTTTGGAAATAAGGCGAAAACTCCGGCTACTACCAACGGGATCCACATGAGGAAAAACAAGATTCCGCCCGGAAACTGTGCCTGATGGAATACCATTTCCAAATAGACAAACAGTCCGACGAAATAAAACAGCGGATGAAAATACTCTGCCGTCGTATCGATTTTTTTACGACGAAATGCTTCGCGACGGGCGCGGCTCACGCGTCGTCTCCGCCTTTTACTCGGATCGGAAACCTGTGAGAACTCTTTGTTCATTTTGAAACTCCTTCAAAACCTCGGTAATACTTATATCCCGGGATCAAAATCCTTCGGGACATTTATTTTTTCATGTTCAGGTGCGTAAAGCTGCGAGGCAACAGCTGCTCGAGTGTAAAGAGTTCATACTCTCCGTCCCGATCACCTACGATCACGAAGAAATTCTGCGGATCGCAGAATTCCGAAAGTGCCTGACGGCAGATGCCGCAAGGCGGGGTAAATGCGAGTTTGTCGACCTTCAGGCTGTCTTCTTCATTGGCCTTCACGATGGCTTCCTCCTGCGGCGTCGGAAGTTCGATCTGTCCGCCGACCACAGCGATCGCGAGGAAACTCCGGGAGCCTTCGCTGACAGCTTTTGCCAGAGCTACTCGCTCTGCACACATCGTCGCGCCGTAGCTCGCATTTTCAATATTCGCTCCGGTATAAATATGTCCGTCCGTAGTCAGCAAGGCTGCACC
>ONPC01000008.1 GCA_900319565.1 uncultured Eubacteriales bacterium
CGAAGCGGGGCACGTGTTCCATGTAAATATGCGTCTGCCCCTGGGTGAACGCTGTAATAAAGATCAGATCAATTTCTTCAAAAGACAGATAGAAAAAGCATAAGAAGCGCTTGCATTTTTCGGGAGGCTGTGTTATTATCGTATGTGGTTAGCGTTGGCTAACCACATATTTTATTGATTGAATTACGAAGAAAGGAAGTATTCAGATGAATTATTTGGAGATCGAAAAAGTGATCGGACGTGAGATCCTGGATTCCAGAGGAAATCCCACCGTTGAGGCAGAGGTATATCTTGCAGACGGTACCGTAGGCAGAGGAACCGCTCCCAGCGGCGCTTCGACCGGAGAGTTTGAAGCGCTTGAGCTTCGCGACGGAGATAAGGGACGTTATCTCGGAAAAGGAGTTCAAAAGGCGGTCGAGAATATCAATACAAAGATCAACGACGTTGTAGTCGGTTTGGATGCTACAGATATCTATGCGGTGGATCGTGCCATGATCGAAGCGGACGGAACGAAGGATAAATCCAATCTCGGGGCCAATGCGATCCTCGCCGTATCGATCGCAACTGCCAGAGCAGCATCCATCGCACTGGACATTCCGCTCTACAGATTCCTCGGCGGTGTACAGGGAACCAAACTCCCCGTGCCCATGATGAACATTTTGAACGGCGGCGCACATGCGGACAGCGCTGTAGATACTCAGGAATTCATGATCATGCCGGTCGGCGCTCCTTCGTTTAAAGAAGGCCTGCGTTGGTGCGCAGAGGTATTCCACACATTGAAGTCCCTGATTAAGAAGATGGGCGATGTAACTGCAGTCGGCGATGAAGGCGGTTTTGCACCGAACATGTTAAAGAGCGACGAAGAAGCGATCGAGAAGATCTTGGAAGCGATCCGCGTGGCCGGCTTTGAGCCCGGTAAGGATTTCATGATCGCCATGGATGCCGCATCTTCCGAGTGGAAGAGCGAAAAAGGCCTTGGATTCTATAAGCAGCCGAAGTCCGGTAAGGAATTCACCTCCGACGAACTGATCGCGCACTGGGAGTCCCTGGTCGACAAATATCCGATCATATCCATCGAAGACGGTCTGGATGAAGAAGACTGGGAAGGCTGGCAGAAGATGACCGCGAAGATCGGCCACAAGGTACAGCTGGTCGGTGATGATCTGTTCGTTACCAATACCGAGCGACTGGCGAAAGGTATCGCTCTCGGCGCAGGCAACTCTATTTTGATCAAATTAAATCAGATCGGTTCGGTCTCCGAAACGTTGGAAGCGATCAAGATGGCGCACAAAGCGGGCTACACGGCGATCTCTTCGCACAGATCCGGTGAGACTGCGGATACCACGATCGCAGATCTGGCAGTTGCCCTGAATACCTGTCAGATCAAGACCGGCGCACCTTCCCGTTCCGAGCGCGTGGCGAAATATAACCAGCTGCTTCGGATAGAAGAGGCTTTGGGCGTTTCGGCATGCTATCCGGGTATGGGAGCATTTAACGTAAAGAAGTAAGTTCAAAATAATAAACTCTCTCCTTTCTGACGTCGGGGCCGCCTGTAATAAGGCGGCCCCGATGTATATTCGGAAGTTCCTTGCAATGTGATATCAATTATGTTATAATCGCATTAGGTTTGTAAGCGGTTCGTGGTATCGGATGAACATATCCGGGCCGTTTTTTGGGATTCGGTCAGTCGCTTTGGCGCACCGGGGCCCCAGTCAGTTTCGAAGAGGATCAAACAGAATATGGATATCAGAAAGCATTTTGAGGAGAAGATGTACGGCTTCTGGCGCGAAGGCGAGAACGTGACATATGAGCTTCTCGGTGAGGATCCGGCGGCAGCGCCGGGAGCGGAAAAACCGAAAAATCCGTTCGCGCCCATCGGCGGCGAATTGGTGAAAATAAAGATCGAAGCAAACGGCAGAGCCGGTTCGTTTGTGATCCATGCATACATTCCGAATGAGGAGCAGCGTAAGGCGTTTTTTGAGCGCCATAGCCGGAGCCCTAAGGCCAACGGACTGCCGTTTTTGATCTGCATGCACCCGATTTTCCCGAAGGACTATCTTCTGGAGCAGGGCGTAGCGGTTTTCTTCATGGACTGTTACCAGATCGCGTCGGATGACATCCGCCGGGTCGGTGCGTTCTATGATGTTTACCCCTATGGTTCCGACCCTGCCTCACAAACCGGAGGGCTGATGGCTTGGGCCTGGGGCGCTTCGAAGGTGTTGGATGCCGTTTATGCGGGCCTGGATCGTGCATTTGGCCTGGATGCCGAAGCTTCCATGGTGACCGGCGTGTCCCGCTGGGGTAAGGCGACAGCGGTCTGCGGCGCGTTTGACCATCGTTTTAGCCTGACCCTCCCGACCTGTTCGGGCGCCGGCGGTCTGGCACAGTATAACTTTGTTTCCGAAGGCAGAACCTACGACTTTCGTTCGGTCGGCGGCCCCGAAAAATACACCTATTCGCAGAACGAACCTCTGAGCTGCCTGCAGTCTGACGGGGAACGCGGCTGGTTTGTGGACCGCTTCCTGGAGTTTAAAGAACCTTCGGATATCACACCGGATCAGGATGCATTGCCCGTGATGGCGATGGATAAAAACCGGTACTACTTCATCATCGCCGCCTACACCGGCGAAGACTGGGTCAATGCTCCCGCCATGTGGGAGTGCTATAAAAAAGCCCGTGCCGTATATGAGGCACATGGATTGGGCGACCATCTGGTCGTGCACTTTCATCTGCTCGGTCATGCGGTGATCGAGGAGGACGTAAAACTCTTCCTGCCATATTTCGACCGGATGTACTACGGGCTTGATACAATGCCGGATCTGGAGCCGTTAAAGACGACGGCATTTGCGGGTCAGGAAGGAACCGAATAACAGAGAAAGAAGGAATCAACAGGACGCCGAGGGGGCGGGACAGGACGAAACATGTGGGAGAAAATCAAACGCACACTCTTTTATGCCGATGTCGATAAAGAGTCGTACAAATCCGTGAAAACCAAGATCGAGCATATGAATATCGTTACGATGACGATATTCTCTTTGGTTGCGTTCGTTCTGACCACAGTCATGACCATGATCTATGTTTTCGTGATCCATGCGCTTTCGGAAGCCTGGGTCGTATTCCTGTTCGGCGTGGCCGGATCTTTGATCGTCTTTATCCTTTCGATCCTGTGTCGTACATATTCGAAACTCAGTTATTTCAGCATATACACGGCGATCTCGCTGTTCATGATGTACGGCATCTTGATGGGTACCGTATGTCGCCCGTCTGAGCAGACGGTCACCTTTGTTGTGCTTCTGGTATTTATGCCGCTTTTATTTGTGGACCGTCCCATTCGCCTGATCGGCGCCATGTTGGTCTATGTTATTATGTATCTGTTCATTGCAGTCTATACAAAAGACGCGAGAGTCCTTACGGCCGATGTCTTTAATGCTTGTATGTTCGGTCTTCTCGCTGCGGTCAGCGTGGTGATCATTGTCCGTGTTAAGGTCCACGGCATCCTGCTGGAGCAGCGCCTGCAGCACATGAGCGAAATGGATCAGCTGACCGGACTCCACAACCGAAACTCCTACGAGTGGCACATGAAGGAATATCCTCTGCGCTGCCGTGAAAGCCTGGGCTGTGTGTATATCGATGTCAATGGCTTACATGAACTGAATGATACGCAGGGTCATAAGGCCGGCGATATCATGCTTCAGACGGTGGCGGGGTTCGTCCGGGATCTGTTCGGCAAAAGAGATACCTACAGGGTCGGAGGCGATGAATTTATTGCCTTTACGGTCGATTGGAGCATGGATATGATCATCGAGAAGGCGCAGCAGTTGTCACTTCTTTCGAAGCAAGCCGGTTACCAGGTCGCGGTCGGGTGTTCTTACCGCCCGGCGGAATTGGTCGATATGACTTCATTGACCATGGAAGCGGAGTCCGTCATGTACCAAAATAAAGATGAATACTATCGTATCTCCGGGAAGGCCCGCAGAAGAGCCTGACCGGAAACGGTATAGGGGCGCCTTTCTTTGGCGCTCCTTTTTTCGGGCTTCGGGCGGCGGAAGCGGAATGCCGGAAACAGGATAAAACAGGCCCGCGTGGAGCGCGGTTTCGGTTGAAATCACAGGTGGTTTCGGGTATAATGATAGAGGTTTAAAGTCTGTCGCTTCAGAGTAGAAGCACGAAAGAAAAAACGGGAAAAACGGGATTCCGGGTAGAGAAAAAGGAGAGTTTACAAATGACAGAGCTGGAGATCAAACAGGAGATCGAAGCAAAGATCAAAAGAGGACCGCATGAGGTCCTTCCGGAGTATCGGTATGATACGTTTTCCGAAGGCACGGTGGTGCACGGAAAGAAGAAGGGACATCTGCCGCCCATGGGGTGGAACAGCTGGAACGCGTTCGGCACCGGGAATACGGAAGCACTGACGAAACAGATGGCTGACGATCTGGTCCGCCTGGGCCTGAATCAGCTGGGCTATCAGTATGTGGTCCTGGATGACGGATGCTATGAAAATACACGCGAAAACGGACTTCTGGTCAGCAATAAGGAACGTTTTCCGGGCGGCTTCAAAGCCATGGCGGATTACGTGCACGCCCGCGGCCTGAAGTACGGCATGTATAACGATATCGGCGTTCGCTTGTGCAGCAGCGCCTACGTAGGCACCTGCGGGTTTGAAGACGTGGATGCCCGTTCCTATGTCGGTTGGGATGTTGATTTTCTGAAGGTAGATAACTGCTTCTATCTTTGGGATAATGCGACATTTTCCGATAAGCAGAATGCAAAATATGTATTTGCGCCGGCCATTCGTTCGATCCGTGTAGTCGGAAACGGCTACGACCGCAAGTATGATGCGCTGAAAGAGGGCGAGATCCGCGGCGGATGCATCGTTAAGACGTCGGATTGCGTAACTTCCATCGGAACCTATGACGGAACCGCTCCGGGACCGTCGCCGGTAGGGGAGCGCAGCGGAGAACTGGTGTTTTATGTTAATGTGCCAAAGGCCGGCGATTACAAACTCGAGATCGAATATGCAACTTCCCGCGAAGAGGGGCAGGGCAGCTGGCTGCAGGTCGCAGTCGGAGAGAAGACCACAAATCTTTCCTACGACGGCTTCGTTCCGGAAACGCCTGTGCGCACGGTATTTATGACATTTTCCGATATCACGGTCACGTTAAAGGAGGGCGAAAACGTTCTGCGCCTCATGAACCACCGGCGTCAGGAGAACACTCTGACTTCTTATGCGACGCTGGTTCGTGAACTCAATAAGGCGAAGCCCGGTCACGACATCCTGCTTTCGATCTGTGAATGGGGTAAGACGCAGCCGCAGAACTGGGGCTACAAGATCGGCGACACCTGGCGTATTTTAAATGATATCACATTCCGCGTCGGTAGCGACGGAAATCCCGGCGTCGGCTCCTGGAAGGATGATTACACGACCAGTGTGACCACCCAGTATGACAAGGCAGTTATCATGGACGAATTTGCCGGATTGGATAAAGGTTGGAACGATCCCGACATGCTGATGATCGGTATGGACGGCCTGACCGAGACCATGTGCAGAACGCATATGGCCATGTGGTGCATGATGAATGCGCCGTTGATGCTCGGGCTGGATCTGCGCCGCGTGCAGGTCGGTGACTGGATCTACAAGATCATAGCCAACACAAGCCTGATCGCGCTGAACCAGGATGCTCTGGGTGTGCAGGCAAAACGTATCTACAGTAGCATTCCGGGAAACTATGCGCCGGATCGGGAATACCTGACGAACATTGACCGCGTGGATATTTTGGCGAAGCCGTTGGCGGACGGTTCGGTCGCGCTTTCGTTCATCAATGTGAGTGAGAGCGAGAAGACGGATGGCTACTCGGTCGATGTTAATGCGATCCTGGCCGGCATCGGAAGCAAACTTCCGTCCGGGCACAAATGGAATGCAGCTGAGAGTTATACGGTCACGGATCTCTGGAGCGGTGAGGTTTCGGAAAATACGACCGGTGTTTTCGGCGTAGCGAAGCTGGATGCCTGCGACAATGTGACGATCCGGGTGACCCCGAATGCTTAGGCCGGGCGCGGATCCGGAAACCGTGAAACTGGCCGGCCGTCTTACGGGGCTTACCCGTCAGACGGCGGCACAGACGGTCCACGAGTGGCTTTTGACGGTGAAGAAGGAGGCGGATGAACCGGATATTTCCGCAGCGTACCGCCTGATGGACCTGCTGGATTGTCACCGATGCGTGCAGCATGTTGCGCAGGTCTACATTAAGGGAATCATGGGCGATGCTTCGCCGGTGTTCGGAATGCAGAGTGTGATCTCCGAAACAGAGGCCGCGCAGATAGCCGCGCGGGCGGCGCAACCGGAATTGCGCATTTCGCGTGCACAGACCGAAGCAGGATCGAGGCCGAAGGCGGTTTTGAAACGTTGTATGGTGGACGAATTGCAGGCGGACCGGACGTTTTGTATCATTGATGTACGCGATGCAGAGGAGTTCGGGCAGGGACATTTGGCGGGGGC
>ONPC01000173.1 GCA_900319565.1 uncultured Eubacteriales bacterium
AAACTGGAAGGCGACGAGAAGACCGGTGCACAGATCGTTCTGAAAGCACTGGAAGCGCCTCTGTACCACATCGCGTACAATGCAGGCCTCGAGAGCCCCGTTATCATCAACAAGATCCGCGAAAGCGAAGTCGGCGTAGGCTTCGATGCTTATAAGGAAGTATACGTGAACATGGTAGAAGCCGGCATCGTAGACCCGACGAAGGTATCCAGAAGCGCACTGCAGAACGCGACCAGCGTAGCATCCACCTTCCTGACCACCGAGTCTGTCGTAGCCGACATTAAAAAGAACGAACCCGCTCCCGCACCCGGCATGGGAGGCATGGGAGGAATGATGTAGTGATAGGACGGCGTAGCCGACCTATCACGTGAGAAATTAACGTTTTGGGACCTGAACCTCTGGTGAAGGTCCCAAAATTAATTTCGAGCCTCTGAGGCTTTGCGAAGCAAAGCTTCCTTGTATAGTCGGCAAAGCCGACATGCAACAGGAGAAGTTTATTTCAGGGCAGGTGCCGAATGGCGCCTGCCCTTGCTTTTTTGTCGGGAAGTGCTTGAACTCGGTTGCGATATTTGATACAATAAGGGGTAATACAGTAGTTTTTGGAGGATACATCCCATGGATGGTATTTTTGAATGCATCGTAGCCCGCAAGACCCCGGCATATGCATGGCCGGCGAAGATCGGAATGAGTCTGTTCCTGACGATCACTATACTGGCTACGTTGATCATTAACCCGATTTTTTTCGTGCTTACGATCGGTTTCGGCGTATTCATGTACTTTATGATGCCCCGGTTTGATCTGGAATGGGAGTATACCTTCCTGGACGGCGAGCTTCGAATCGATAAGATCTTCTCGCAGTCTTCACGCAAGCGCTTCCGAGTGCTTTTGTTTGACCGCATCGACGCTATTGCCCCGATCGACAACGACGAGATCCGGCGCAACCTGAATAATCCGGGCTTTACGAAGATCGATTGTTCCTCACAAAAGGGCGACACCTACGGCGTTTACGGCATCCTGTATTCGGATGAAAAGTCACGTCAGGTCATTCTGTTTGAACCGGATGAAAAGATGTTGAAGGCGCTGCGCAGATATTCACCGCGTAAGGTGACAACACAGATCTGAACGGATCCAACAGGGAGGCAGACCCGAACGGAAAAATCATAAAATTTCATAATGATTTGGGGTTGACACCATCGGCCCCGTTTGCTATAGTATAGAACATATATACATAAATCAACCATTCACAGTTTACGAAAGAGAGGTTATTACGATGGGTAAGATTATCGGTGAAGGTATTACTTTCGATGACGTATTGCTGGTTCCGGCATATTCCGAGGTGATTCCGAATGAGGTCAGTCTTCATACACACCTCACGAAGAAGATCGAACTGAATATTCCGATTATGAGTGCCGGCATGGATACGGTTACCGAACACCGCATGGCGATCGCCATGGCCAGACAGGGCGGTATCGGCATCATTCATAAGAACATGTCGATCGAAGCACAGGCAGAGGAGGTCGATAAAGTAAAACGTTCGGAAAACGGCGTTATTACGGATCCCTTCTATCTTTCTCCGGAGCACACACTCGAGGATGCAAACAACCTCATGAGCAAATTCCGTATTTCCGGCGTACCGGTTACGGAGGGTAAAAAGCTGGTCGGTATCATCACCAACCGCGACCTGAAATTTGAGACCGATTTCAAGAAAAAGATCAAAGAATGCATGACCTCACAGGGACTGGTTACAGCGCCCGAAGGCATTACCCTGGAAGAGGCGAAGCAGATCCTGGCTAAGGCCAGAGTCGAAAAACTCCCCATCGTAGATAAAGACTTCAACTTAAAAGGTCTGATCACCATTAAGGATATCGAGAAGACCATCAAATATCCGAACGCGGCGAAAGACTCGCAGGGCCGTCTGCTTTGCGGCGCAGCTGTCGGTATCACGAACAACATCATGCTTCGTGTGGACGCGCTGGTTCGCGCAAAAGTCGACTGTATCGTCATCGACTCCGCACACGGTCATTCCCGTAACATCTTAAAGACCGTGACCATGGTAAAAGAGAAATATCCGGACCTGCAGGTCATCGCGGGCAATGTTGCGACCGCAGCCGCTACAAAGGCTCTCATCGAAGCCGGCGCTGACGCGGTAAAGGTAGGTATTGGCCCCGGTTCCATCTGTACGACCCGTGTCGTTGCAGGTATCGGCGTTCCGCAGATCACAGCGATCATGGACTGCGCAGCGGCTGCAAAGCCTTATGGCATCCCGATCATCGCGGACGGCGGAATCAAGTACTCCGGTGACATCACAAAGGCCATCGCAGCCGGCGGCAGCGTCTGCATGATGGGCAGCATGTTCGCAGGATGTGAGGAAAGCCCGGGAGCTTACGAGTTGTACCAGGG
>ONPC01000181.1 GCA_900319565.1 uncultured Eubacteriales bacterium
AGGAAGTCCACATTGCCCGCGGAAATGTGAAACAGTACGCCCAGAGGCATGCGCTTCACGCGGATCTGCGCAAAACCGGGCAGCGGCTCAGTCACGTATTCTTCCGTGTCGCCGAGCTCCGCTCGCATTTTCCGCCGCAGGTGTTCCGGAGACAGAAGCACCTGTGCCTGGCCCATGTAGGTCTCTACGATCTCTTTGGGAAATGCGGTCAACAGTTCATCAAAACGACCTTCCATCAGGTCCGCGCGCAGACAGTCCACAGCCTCGATCACCGCCTCGGGATCCAGCGTCTTTCGCGCCAGGATCTGCGGGATCCGGCTCTCCAGATCTTTCAGCAGCCGGTCCTGCTCCGAACTTTCATAGGTTTTACCATCATAAAGTATCATTGATCTTCGTCCTTTCCTTCGCTGATTTCAGATCTTCACACCGTTTAGGAGCTCTGCCGCGCCGGCCGCGCAGGTCTTGATGTCCTGCGGCGCCACACGACCGACGATCTCCAGATACGGGGATCTGACGCCGCACGGGCAGTTCGTTCCGTCGTGAAGGATGCCCAAGTCGTCTGTCATGATCGAAAGTATAGGCGTTGCCTTGCAGATGGGCGTGATCAGATTTACCAGTCCGATCTGTTCCAAAGGCAGCGGCTTCAGTGTATCCGGATCCCGGATCACCACGTTGCTGTAGACCGGCACGTGAAAATGATGGTACGGACAGTCTGTATATAGAATGGGATGTTCCACAGCCCCGAAGAATTCGACGATATTCCTCTCGTCGATCCCAAGCGTTTTTTCTGCCAGTTTGTAGAAGGTCTCTTTATCGACTGCCTCCTGGTAGAACTGTTTCCAGCCGCCGCCCAGCAGGATCTTGGAGCCTTTCGGAAGCCGGAAAGAGATCTCTCTTTCCTCGAGCAGCCGAAACAGAAAAAACGTATACGAAGGGAAGCCCATGAAGCGCACGGGCGCCGTTCCCTTCTCATATTTCCGAAGCGCTTTCACGATTCCCTCGAAGTCCGGTTTGTAGCCGTCCTTCGTATGCTTCAGAATGTATTTGCGGCTGATGGCCGGAGCCAAAAACGTCGTCAGATATGCTGTCTTCACGACCGCGGCCTTATTTGAGTGATGCGGCTTATACCCCATCACGATATATCGGCAAGGCGTCGCAGACATGATGCCGTGATAGCGCGTCACCTTGAGCGCCATGCGCAGTGCTGCCGTCAGTGACTCCCTGTCGAAATGAACGTGGCTCACACGCCCGCTGGTTCCGGATGAAGTTGCCGTGATCAGGCTTTTTCCCACACGAAAATCATGCTGTTTCATCAGCATGGTAGGAATGACCGGAATGTCCTCCGGCTTACGGATATCTTTTGAGGAATGCACTCCCATCGCCGCACAGATCTTTTTATAATCCTCGCAGTTTTCGAGCAGGTAGTCGAAGTTCTCCCTGCATGCGGCCAAAAACAGTTTGGACTTAGTACAGTCGTAGGGATCCTTGCAGGCAAACAGCTGTTTTTGTCTTTTCATATTCATTTTCCAATCTGAAACAAAATTGAGCGGTTCCGGATAAAACGCTCTGATATAAGCATCTTATCACGAAACCGCTCAAATGTCAAAATGTGACAAAAAGAACCGTCCCCGGTGTCACGTCTGACTTACTTTATTTCGTCCGTACGGATTATGAATTTCACCTGACCCTTCATGTCGTCGGCGATGCCTGCGTAGTTGTAATACTGCGCGGACAGGTCGCCCATGGCGCGAACACGCTCGATCAGGCCTTCCAGTTCTCCTTCGACTGCCTGTGTCAGTCGGTCAATGCCTTTTTCATTGACCTCGTTCAGGCCGTCCGCCAGTTTGGACGATCCGTTGTGCAGAAGCATGACGCCTGCCTTCAGCACGGGGATGTTGCCCTTCAGTTCGTTCAGGCCGCCGTTTAACTGTGTTGCTCCGGCTGTCAGGGCGCCGGTACCTTCCTTCAGGCTGTCTGCGCCGGTCTTCAGAGCCTCTGCTCCGTTATCCAGTTCGCTCATGCCGTTCTTAAGTGCATCTGCCCCGTCCTTCAGCGCGGTCGCGCCTTCTTTTACGGAGCCGGTGCCTTCCTTCAGCGCGTCTGCTCCGGTCTTCAGACTTCCCGCTCCCTTCGCTGATTCGGCCACACCGTCGGTGTAATTCTTAAGGCCGTTATAGAACGTATTGTAACCATCCAGCGAGGCTTTCAGCTGTGCGACAGCCTGCGCTTTCGCCTGATAAACGGCCGCCGTCTGCGGATCCGCCTGCGCGTACGCCGCAGCTGCCTTCTTCAAAGTATCCTCCGTTCCGTTGAGAACGGCCGCATAGTTCTCTTTCGTAAGCTGCACAACGTCCGCTCCCGCTTCTTTCAGCTGGGCCTCCGCCGTAGCTAACATCGTATCGAATACCTGTCCGGCTCCGCCCATCAGGCTTTCGTTGTTTCCTACAAGAGTATCCAGGCCGGCCTGCAATTTTCCTGCGCCGTCGGACAGAGAGGCTGCGCCGGCATCCAGTTTTGCAGCGCCCGCAGACAGTTCTCCGACACCTGCGGCCAGTGCATCCGCACCGCCCTTCAGCTGATCCGCGCCATCCTTCAGCGCTTTCGCGCCGTCGCTGAGTTGCCCTGCGCCTGCATCGGCCTGTGCCAGACCGTTTTTCAGGGATGCGGAGCCATCGACCAGCCGGTTCACTCCGGTCTCCAACTCGCCGGATTTATCTAACAGCGTCTGAAGACTGTCACGCAGTGTTTCCGCGCCGTCACAGAGCTGATCCATTCCGTTCGTAAGTTCTTCCATAGAGGCGCTCAAGGTATCGAGATCCTTGATATCGAGGTTTTTAAGGTTACCGAACACTTCGTTGGTGGCCACTGTCACGGACATGGTCATGCTGAATTCCTTCACATCCGCCTCGATCGCAAAGGACTCGGGAATATCGATCTTCTCACGGTCGATTCCCAGATTTTCCTGCAGGCCGGGCAGAGCCAGACCGATTGCTACGGTGCGCGAGCCATCGTTGATCAGCTTGCATCCCGGAGCCTTGATATCGGTGAAACGGTCATCATCCAGGATCACTCCGGTCAGCATCAAAAACGGAACATACATGGACTCCTGCTTTCCGCCGATCGTAACCTCCTGCTTCGTCTTATTCTCGTATTCAAACCGCATGACCACGTGACCCGACTGACCGCGGATCTGCTCAGGTGTAACCACCTTTCCGTCCAGTTCGTACGTGATCTTTACCGCCACGGGCAGTTCCTTTTCGGTCTGTCCCTGATAACTGATGTCTGCGCCTTTCGCATCCCAGACACAGTCGTTTCCGTCCTGCGTGAAGGTCTCGTCACCCTTAACGTTTTCCACGCCGGATAACTCCGTCCGGTCGTTCAGCGCATCGAGTCCCTTGACGTTTTTGATCCAGTCGCTGACAATGATCTTCTGCGCGTTTCCTTCCGCGTCCGCGATCACATAGACAGTCTCCTCTTTTGTAGTTTCGTTGCTCTGCACTGAACCGCCAGACAGCAGCGAGTTGAACAGATCTTTCGCGTCCATTCCGAGCTGTTCCGTCCCGTCGGCGGTCACATCTCCAACCTGCGTTTCGATGTCCTTCGTTTGTATCGTTACAGTCTCCAAAGCCTCGGTCTCGACTTCGTCGGCCTTAATGTTCCGGCCCATCTGCACACCGGTCACGACCAGTGCCGCACATAAGCCCACGGAAATCATTCCTGTTTTTATCTTTTTCATGATCGTTCTCCTTTATCAATTCTCCTGCGACTGTGTTTCTTTCGCGTCGCCGTTTGATCGCTTCATCCCCAGCGTTGTTTTTCGGATTAGTCCGTCTGCCAGCATCAGCATGGACGGCAGCATCAGAACGACCATGATCACGCTGATCACGGCGCCGCGCGCCAGCAAAATGCACAGGGACCGTATCATATCGATGTCCGAATAGATCGCCACACCGAATGTCGCGGAAAACAGGCCCATGCCCGAAACCAGGATCGAAGGAATGGAAGTGGCTAATGCCGTCTTTACGGCGTCCTTCTTCGAACAACCGCCGATCCTCTCTCTCTTATACCGGGTCGTCATCAGGATCGCGTAGTCCACCGTAGCGCCCAGCTGGATCGTACTGATGCAGATCGGGGCTATAAACGGCAGGCTTTCGCCCAGATAGTGTGACAGTCCCAGATTGATGAAGATCGCCGCTTCGATGATGGCGATCAGCAAGAACGGAAGGGAAATGCTTTGCTCCACAAGCGCTATGATCACGAAGATCGCTGCGATGGAGATA
>ONPC01000140.1 GCA_900319565.1 uncultured Eubacteriales bacterium
GTCGTTTTGCCCGGTTTCTTCCTGTCCCGCTGGCGCTTTTAGTAAAGCCGGATTGAAGAAGATCGTTTTTTGTGGTATAATTTTTGCAGAGTTGTAAATGGGGGAGTAGGCGCAAACGCCTGACTTAGGAATGTTTTCGGAGGATCGATCATGGGTAATGAGCCACGTTGTATACGAGAGATGAGCGAGGCTAGGGAAGAACTTGTATTAAGCCCCTATGCCTGCAAAAGCAAAAATTCCAAGGGACGCAAAAATCCGGAGCCGGAGTGCGATGTACGGACGGTATATCAGCGTGACCGCGATCGCATTGTCCATAGCAAGGCGTTCCGCCGGTTAAAACATAAGACACAGGTGTTTTTGGCGCCGGAGGGTGACCATTACCGCACCCGCCTGACGCATACGTTGGAGGTCTCACAGATCTCGCGTACGGTGGCCAGGGCGCTTAACTTAAATGAAGATCTGACCGAGGCGATTGCCCTCGGGCACGATCTGGGGCATACGCCGTTTGGTCATTCCGGTGAGCGTGTGCTCGATGAAGAGATGAAGAAGCTGGGACTCCGGTTTATTCACAGCGAGCAGAGCCTGCGCGTGGTGGATATCCTCGAGAGGGACGGCGAAGGCCTGAACCTGACGCAGGAGGTGCGCGACGGCATTCTGAACCACGGGACTTCGTGTATGCCGTCCACACTGGAAGGGCAGATCGTCCGCATCTGCGATAAGATCGCTTACATTAACCACGATATCGATGATGCGATCCGCGCCCGTGTTCTGACGGAGCGGGACCTGCCGCGCCCGTGTACGGATGTTCTGGGTAAGAGCGTCCACGACCGTCTGAACCGAATGATTCACGACTTGATCAACAACAGTTTCGAGAAGGATAATATCGCGCTTTCTTCCGATGTTCAGTCGGCCATGAGTGAACTTCGGCGGTTTATGTTCGCGCATGTGTACACCAGCGACATCGTGAAAGCGGAAGAAAAGAAGGCCCAGGACATGATGCGCAAACTGTTCTACTATTATCTGGAGCAGTTCGGATCCCTGCCTAAAGAATATATTGAATTACGTATGAGATACAATGAGATTCCGGAAGTCGTGGTCAGCGATTATATCGCCGGCATGACCGATAATTATGCGATCAAGACCTTCCGCGATCTGTTCATCCCCATGGGATGGGAATAAAGACACAGTCAGAGGTAAAACGATGCGGTGGAATGAGGACTTTATCGAAGAGGTACGCGTGAGAAACGACATCCTGGATGTGGTTTCCGGCTACGTGCGCCTGAAACGGAACGGCGGCAGCTATTTCGGCCTCTGTCCCTTCCACAACGAGAAAACGCCTTCGTTTTCGGTGACTCCTTCAAAGCAGATGTTCTATTGCTTCGGTTGTCACCGCGGGGGTAATGTCATCAACTTCGTCATGGAGTACGAGAACTACACCTTCGGCGAAGCGATCGCCCATCTGGCAGAGCGTGTGGGGCTGCAGGTCCCGGACAGTGAGGTAACTTCCGCCGAGCGCGCTGCGGATTACTTAAAGCAGCGGCTGCTTGAGATCTATAAAAAGACCGGCCAGTTTTACTATCGGGCGCTGCACAGTCCGGTCGGTAAAAAGGGCTACGATTATCTGCGCGGCCGTGGGCTGACGGACGAAACGATCCGTCGCTTCGGCTTAGGGTTCGCGCCGGTCCTGCCGAAGGATCAGTCGTTGTATGCGTACCTGAAGAAAGAAGGCTACACCGATGAGGAACTCAGGAAAAGTTCGCTGTTTCGCTATACGGAGAAGGGCGTTTCCGAGTTCTTTTGGAACCGTGTAATGTTCCCGATCCTGAATGAGCGAAATAAAGCAATCGCTTTCGGCGGACGTGTTATGGGCGACGGCGAGCCGAAATATCTGAACTCGCAGGAGACCGTTGTATTCGAGAAATCGAGAACGCTCTACGGTTTGCATGAGGCCCGGCGGGCCAGAGAGGGATACCTGCTGCTGTGTGAAGGGTACATGGATGTCATTTCCCTTCATCAGGCAGGGTTTAACAACTCCGTGGCGGCTCTCGGGACCGCGTTTAACGAACGTCACTGCATGATTCTTCGGCGTTATACGAATGAAGTCATTTTGACGTTTGACAGCGACGGAGCCGGACAGGATGCGGCGAAACGCGCCATCCCGTTTTTGAAGGAAGCGGGTATCATGATCCGGGTTTTGGACATGAAACCATATAAAGATCCGGACGAATTCATTAAGAATTTGGGGGCAGATGCTTTCCGCGAGCGAATCAAAAATGCTAAAAATTCTTTCCTCTTCGAGATCGATATGATGCGGAAGGCGGCGGATCTGTCGGATCCTGCGAAAAAGACGCAGTTCGAGAAAAACGTCGCGACGAAGCTGATGGAGTTCTCGGACGAACTGGAGAGAAACAATTATACAGAGGCGGTATGCCGGGAGTTTTCGATCGATATCGGAAGCATGAAACGGACCATTACCGCGCTGGCGGCAAAAGGATATGAGCCGCCGAAGGCTTCGCAGCAGCCGGCCATGAGTTCGCGCCAGCAGCGAGAGGAAGAAGCGCGCGAACGAGCGCTGAATGCGCAGAAGGTCCTGCTGACCTGGATCAGCGAGAGACCGGGCCTGTATGCGAAGATCGAAAGCCTGATCACTGCGCAGGATTTCACGGATCCGCTGTACGCCAAGGTCGCCGAGGAAGTCTTTTCCCAGGCGAAACAAGGAGACGTGCAGCCGGCGCAGATCATGAGTAAATTCACTGGCGAGACGGAGGATTTTAATCGCATCGCTGCGCTGTTTAATACCAAATTGGAACACGGAGACGGGACCGATCTGCAGCGCGCTTTCGAGGAAGTCGTGCGGCGCGTAAAAGAGGACGGCCTGAACAATCAGGCGAAGACCGCGACCAGCGTCGCCGTGATCCAGTCGATCATGAAACAGCGGACGCAACTGGCGAAATGGAAGTGTGACACACTGGAATAGGAGGCCGACATGATGCTTTCGAAACGTTTGCAGACTGTGGCGGATATGATCCCGCCGTCGGATGCATTTGCCGACATCGGATGTGATCACGGCTATCTGCCCATCTATCTGGTGAACTCCGGAAAAGCGGCCCGCGCGATCGCCATGGATCTTCGAAAAGGTCCGCTGGAACGCGCCCGCGCGCATGTGCACGAATACGGGCTGGAAGGAAAGATCGACCTGCGGTTAAGCGACGGTGCGGATGCCCTTTATGTGAAGGATGCGGTGGACACGATCGCAGTCACAGGCATGGGCGGGCGACTCCTTCTGCGCATCATGGAACGCGGCCATGCAGTCTTTCGTGCAGCGCGTGATATCTTCGTGAGTCCGCAGTCCGATATTCCTCTGGTACGGAGCAAGATCACCACGGACGGCTTTACGATCGTGGATGAAAGGATGGTTCAGGACGCCGGAAAGTACTATGTGATCCTGCATCTTAAGCCGGTCTCGGAGGGAACGCGGGAGCTTCCGAAGCCTCTTTCGGATCTCGAGGTCCTGTACGGCGCTTGCATCCATACGAAAAAAGATCCGGTTTTAGTTGAGTTTTTACAAAAAGAACAGAAGCAGACCCGTAAGATCCTGAATTCTCTTACGGACACGAATACAAAAGCTGCGCAGGCTGCCTGTGAGCAGGCCGAAAGAAAGCTGGGCATGATCGAACAGGCCCTTCAGGCGCAGCAGATCAAGGAGGATGAGAATGGCTGAAAAAACATTTAAGATCACCCTCGACGGGGAGACATTTTCCGTGCCGGAAGGCACTACCTATCTGGACCTGGTACGGCAGAAATATCCCGGAGACTTAAGCATCGTTTTGGTGAAAGAGGGCAATGACCTGCGCGAACTTCACTACGCGCCTCGCGATGATGCGCAGGCCGTTACGGTGAACACGACGACCTCGGGAGGCATCGAGACGTATCGGCGCAGTACTACGTTGCTGTTCTTAAAGGCCATGTACGATACGATCGGCTATAAGAACCTGAAGCAGGTGAAGGTACAGTTTTCCGTGAGCCGCGGTTATTTCTGCGAGGTTTCTGCGGAGGATGTCACCCTGGATGAAGAATTGCTGGCTAAGGTCAAGGCCTGCATGCAGAAGATGGTGGAGGACGACATCCCCATCGAAAAGGAGAGCGTTCCTACGAGTGAGGCAGTGAAACTGTTCCATCGCTATGGAATGTATGATAAAGAAAAACTGTTCCGGTTCCGCCGCGTCAGCCGCGTGAACCTGTATAAGATTGACCGTTTCCGCGACTATTTTTATGGTTATATGGTGCCTTCCACCGGTTACCTGAAGCACTTCGACCTGCATCTCTACGAGCACGGGATCGTGCTGCAGATGCCGATCAAGCAGAAACCGGACGAGGTCCCGCCGTTTGAGCCGCAGCATAAGGTCTCCCATGCATTGATCGAATCGAATGTTTTTTCCGCGAAGGTCGGTGTAGACACGGTCGGAGATCTGAACGAAGCCATCGTAAACGGAACGATCCAGGAGCTGATCCTGGTGCAGGAAGCCCTGCAGGAGCAGAAGATCGCGGAGATCGCGCGCCAGATCAAGGAGCGCGAGGGCGTGAAGTTCGTGATGATCGCGGGTCCGTCGAGCTCCGGAAAAACGACGTTTTCCTATCGCCTCAGCGTTCAGCTTCGCGCGCACGGTCTGGTTCCGCATCCGATCGGCGTGGATAACTATTTCGTGAACCGTGAGGATAATCCGAAGGACGAATTCGGAAACTATAATTTCGAAGATCTGGACAGCATTGACACGGCGCTGTTTGACAGCAACATGAATGCACTCCTGAAAGGCGAAGAGATCGAACTGCCGTACTATAATTTCAAGACGGGTCACCGCGAATACCGCGGCGATATGTTGAAACTCGGGGCCAATGATATCCTCGTTGTGGAAGGCATTCACTGCCTGAACGAGAAACTGTATGCAACGCTTCCGAAGGAAAACATGTATAAGATCTACATCAGCGCGCTTACCCAGCTCAATGTCGATGAGCACAACCGTGTTTCGACTACGGACGGCCGTCTGATCCGCCGCATGGTTCGCGATTCGATGCACCGTGCGATCACGGCGACGCAGACGCTGTCCCGTTGGGAGAGCGTGCGCAAAGGCGAGGAGAAGAATATTTTCCCGTACCAGGAAACGGCGGACGTCGTATTCAATTCCGCGCAGATCTACGAACTGGCGATCCTGAAACTCTACGCCGAGCCGCTGCTGTTCGGCGTGGATAAAGACAGTCCGGAGTATTCGGAGGCGAAACGCCTGTTGAAGTTTTTGGACTACTTCCTGCCGCTGCTGCCCGAGCAGATCCCGAGTAATTCGATCCTGCAGGAATTCATCGGACATAGTATTTTCAATGTTTGATCGGAGATAGTATATGAGATATCATTTGGATGAGTTCACCATTTCGGAAAACAAAGTATGTATCCGTGGGTGGGCCGCACCTAAATCCAGGGAAATGACCGTAGATTATATGGTCCTGGATAAAAACAAAAAGGAAGTCGACGTAAAGATGTCGAAGATCCATCGGCCCGACGTGGCGTTGGAACTCTACGGAGTCACCGAGAATAACAAACTCGGCTTCTGTATCGTCGCTCCGCTTCTGGAACGTATGTATCTGGTCTTCATCGTTTCGGATGAAGAAGGAAACGTTATAAAAAAGACCGCGCTTCATTTCGGCAAATGGTCCATGAAGACCCGTTCTGCGTTGGAGAAGACACCGATCTTAGACAGTTACCGGTACATTCGCCGGAACGGTTTCAACAAATATATCACCAAGTCGGTCCATAAGATCTTTAAAACGGAGCAGAACAACTATTTCCGTTGGTTCAACACGAACTTACCGACCGACGAGGAACTGGATCAGCAGCGGAAAACTAAGTTCGCATGCCGGCCGAAGATCAGCATCGCCGTTCCTTTGTATCATACGCCGATCAAGTTTTTGGATGCCATGATCGAATCCGTTTTGGACCAGACCTACGGAAATTGGGAACTGTGCCTGGCAAACGGCAGCCCGGACGACGAAAAACTGAATAAAGCACTCGCGGAGTATCAGGAGAGGGATCGGCGTATCCGCGTGGTCACCTTGAAAAAGAACCTCGGTATCGCAGGAAATACGAACGCGGCGATCAAACCGGCGACCGGTGAATTCATCGCTTTGCTGGATCACGACGACGTTCTGGCCCCGAATGCTTTGTATGAGTATGTGAAAGTTCTGAATGAGGATCCGGGCTGTGATATGTTTTACAGCGACGAAGATAAGATCGATGAAGCCGGAAAGAAGCATTTTGATCCGAATTTCAAACCGGATTACAATCCGGATCTGTTCATGACGAACAACTATATCTGCCATTTCTTTATGGTAAAAAAGGAGATCGTCGATAAGATCGGCGGTTTTCTTCCCGGTTATGACGGCGCTCAGGATTATGATTTCATCCTGCGCTGCATCGAAAACGGAAAGCGTATCCACCACGTTCCGAAGATCCTGTACTACTGGCGCAGCCATAAGAATTCCACGGCTCGTGATTTTTCCAGCAAGGAATATGCGTATGAAGCGGGACGTCGTGCCCTGCAGGATCATTTCGACCGTCTGGGCATGAATATCACAACGCATTTCGGACCGCAGTTCGGCTGGTATTCCAACGAATATCATCTGGCCTCGCATCCGTTAGTTACCATTATGATCCCGAATAAGGATCATATTCCGGATCTGAAGCGTTGCGTTGATTCGATCTATGAACGGGCGACATACGATAATTTCGAGATCCTTGTGATCGAGAACAACAGCACGGAGCCGGAGACCTTTGCTTATTACAATGAGATGATCGAAGCGCATAACAACTTCCGCGTAGTCTACTACGAAGGTGGTTTCAACTATGCCGCGATCAACAATTTTGGCTTCAAGTCCGCTCTCGGTGATTATGTATTGCTCATGAACAACGATATTGAGCTGATCTCCGAGAACATGTTCGAGCATATGCTGGGCTTTTGCATGCGTGAAGACGTCGGCGTCGTGGGGGCGAAGCTTTACTACGATGATGAGACGATCCAGCATGCCGGTGTCGTCGTCGGAGTGAACGGCATCGCCGCACACGCATTTTCCGGAATGAACCGTGCGGAGCTCGGTTACATGGCGCGCGCGGTCGTTTGTCAGAATTACAGCGCGGTCACCGCGGCCTGCATGATGGTCAAAAGTAAACTCTACCGTGAACTCGGCGGTCTGGATGCCGAGAATTTTGCCGTGGCGTTCAATGATATCGATTTCTGCCTGCGTGTCGGTGAGGCCGGTTACCTTGTCGTCTTTGACGCGGAGACCGAGCTCTATCATGCCGAATCCAAATCCCGCGGCTATGAGGACACGCCCGAGAAAATGGAGCGTTTCAGCAAGGAGATCGACCGTTTCCAGGCCCGGTGGGGTGAGTTTATCAAGGCAGGCGATCCCTGCTACAATCCGAATTTTTCCAGGGACAATGCCCTATATGTTCTGGACACGGTTCCTGTCAATGTAAAAAGCATACTGAAGAGATCCTGAGGAGAATGCTCCCCGGGCATTATTGGGGCTGTCTTCACGTGACAGTCCCATCATTTATAGGAAATGCAGATGAAAAAGACCGATTACTTAAGCGGCGTGACAGCCGCCGATCCGAAGGAGATAAAGCTGGGGCTTTCGCGGATGCGAAAACTTCTGGAGTTTCTCGGCGATCCCCAAAAAAAACTGAAGATCGTGCACGTGGCGGGAACCAACGGAAAGGGGACGGTGATCGCTTTTTTGAAGTCGGTCCTGTGTCAGAATAAGGAGATAAGTGTAGGTGTTTTCACGACGCCTGCGGTTTTTGATCCGCTTGAGGTCCTGAGTGTAAACGGTCGCAACATCCGCGCGAAAAAAATGCGGGAGCTGACCGAACAGGTCGATGCAGTCTGCGAAACGCATTTTCCGGAGAATGACCTTCCGAGTCCGTTTGAACGTCTGACAGCGAAAGCGTTTTTGTATTTTGCTCAGGAGCAGGCGGATATCGTATTGTTGGAAACGGGTCTCGGCGGGGACCTGGATGCGACGAATGCATACGATGCGAAGCAACAGCTTTGCGCCGTGCTTACGTCGGTCGGTATGGACCACATGGATCTGCTCGGCGACACACCGGCGCAGATCGCAGCGCATAAGGCAGGCATTTTGCGGCAGGGACATCCGGTGATCCTGGGCAGGGGCATTTCACAGGAGGCGCTGGATGTGATCCTCAAGTCGGCACGTAAGCAGAAGTGTCCGGTCATCGAAAGCACCGGTTTTTCTGAAACGGTTGCGAGGATCCCTCTCTCCATGCGAGGGGCGGCAGCTGCGGACAATGCAGCCTGCGCCCTGGCGTGTATACACGAATTGCAGAAACTCGGGTTTGCGATCGATACACAGGAGATAGACCGGGGAATGTCCGAAACGATCCTTCCGGGACGCTTCGAAGTGCTTATGCCCGACGGGCAGAAGGACCGTGTCGTTGTTTTGGACGGAGCACACAATCTGCCGGCCGCAAAAGCCTTTGCGGAAAACGTAAAAAGCGAATGGAAGGACTATAAAAAAATCATAGTTTGTGGTATGCTTAAAGATAAGGATCACCCTGCTGTTTTGCGCCGGATCGCAGATCTGTCACCGGAATCGGTGTATTTCGGGACCACGCGCGGAAAACGCGGTCTGTCTTCGGCGGTTTTGATGCAGGAATTTCATAGCATCCCGGGGACGAATGTCTGCGAGATCCGAAGGTTTCGCAGTGTGCGGCAGGCATTTTCCGAGGCTTTGGAGAGTACTGCGAAGACGGAAGGGAAGGTCCTGATCGCCGCATTGGGATCCTTTACGTTCCTCAAAGCATTGAAAGAGGAGATCCGAAGCCGGTCTCAAAAAGAACGATAAATACGTTGTTGAATATAAGGAGTAGAAAATGGATAAAAAGAAGATCGAAAAAGGCGTACGTTTGATCCTTGAGGGCATGGGTGAAGATCCGGAGCGCGAGGGACTTTTGGAGACGCCTGCGCGTGTGGCCCGCATGTATGAAGAGATATTTGCAGGCTATGGGGAGGATGCTTCGAAGCATCTGTCGAAGCAGTTCTCGGGGTGCAACACGGATCTGATCCTGGAGAAGGATATTCCGTTTTACTCCATGTGTGAGCACCATATGGTGCCGTTTTATGGGAAGGCGCATATCGCCTACGTTCCCGGCGCGAAGGTGGCGGGACTGTCGAAACTCGCACGCACGGTCGAGGTCTACGCGAAGCGTCTGCAGCTTCAGGAACGCATGACCAGCCAGATCGCGGATGCGATCATGAATGATCTGGGCGCGAAGGGCGTCATGGTCGTGATCGAAGCGGAGCATATGTGCATGACCATGCGCGGCGTGAAGAAGCCGGGCAGCAAGACGGAGACCTATGTAAGACGCGGCGTTTTCGAGGATGAAAGCCTGACGGCCCGCGTCCTGTCCATGATCCAGTAAGCACGCAAAGAATACGCGTTTCGGATCCTGCAGAATTATCAAAGGAAACATGAAAACATGAAGATCGGAACCAAAGAGTTTGATTTTGAGAACCATACATATGTGATGGGGATCCTGAATGTCACGCCGGATTCTTTTTCCGACGGCGGAAGATATACGACGCTCGATTCAGCGTTGCTTCAGGTTGAGCACATGTTAGCAGAAGGGATGGATATCCTGGATATCGGCGGCATGTCGACCCGTCCGGGTCACGAGGTGATCACGGAGGAAGAGGAGATCCGACGCGTTTTGCCTGTGATCTGTGAAGTGAAGAAGCGCTACGACGTTCCGGTCTCTGTGGATACCTATCGGGCGAAGGTCGCACGGGCGTCGGTCTGTGTGGGCGCCGACCTGATCAACGATATCTGGGGGCTTCGCGGTGATGCAGCGATGGCGCGCGTCATTGCGGATTCGGGCGTTTGCTGCTGTCTGATGCATAACAATGAAAAAATGATCACGGAACATGTCACGGAGGGCGTGATCGAAGACCTTACCGAGAGTCTTCGGATCGCGGATGCGGCCGGCATTGACCGAAAGAAGATCCTGTTAGACCCGGGCATCGGTTTCGCTAAGAATACAGAGGGGAATCTGGCCATGCTGAACCGGTTGGCGGACCTGCACTGCTTCGGCCTGCCGCTCCTGCTCGGCTGTTCGCGTAAGTCCGTGATCGGAAATACTTTAAACCTTCCGGCCGAAGACCGTCTGGAAGGCACTCTGGTGACGACGACGCTTGCGGTTTTAGCCCGTTACGGCGTGGTCCGTGTACACGATGTGAAAGAAAACAAACGTACGATCGCCATGACGGAAGCGATTCGTAACAGTTAAAGGAATGGATATGAATTTATCGAATGTAGATCAGATTTTTATCAATGAAGTCCCGTTTTATGCAAATCACGGCGTTTTTGCCGAAGAGAAGAGCCTGGGCCAGACATTTTTGCTGTCTCTGGTGCTATACCTTCCGATGGCGCGTGCAGCGGAACATGACGACTTAAAGAAAACCATCCACTACGGAGAGGCGACACAGAAGGCCGTCGATTTTCTGCAGGCGAATACGTACGGGCTTTTGGAAACCGCGGCGCACCGGCTGGCGGTCTACCTGCTGAACGAGTTTCCTCTTCTGCAGGGCGTTACGGTTAAACTGGCGAAACCCGGCGCCCCCGTCCGTTTTTCATTCCAGTCTCTGGGCGTGTGCGTGACCCGCTCGAGGCACGTGGCTTATCTGTCCCTCGGTTCGAACTTAGGCGACCGGAAAGCTATGCTGGACGCCGGAATCGACCGATTAAAGCAAAATCCGGAGATCCGTATCAAGAAGGTCTCCGAGTATATAAACA
>ONPC01000175.1 GCA_900319565.1 uncultured Eubacteriales bacterium
CTGATCTGTGTACTCAAGATGCATGTGATCAATGAACATGAATACGCCGATCTGCCCATGGGAAAACGTATGCAGCGTTTCGGAAAACGGCTGCATCTGATATAAAAGTAAGGAGAGTATTATGAGAGTGATCGCCGGGACGGCCAGACATCTGCCGTTAAAAACACCGGAAGGCATGGAGACGCGTCCCACTACGGACCGAACGAAAGAGACGCTCTTTAACATGCTTCAACCATATATAAACGGCGCGGATTTTCTGGACCTTTTTTCCGGAAGCGGCGCCATCGGCATCGAAGCTTTAAGCCGCGGAGCCCGGAATGCTTATTTCATCGAGCAGAAGGCCGAAGCGCAGAAGTGCATCGTGGAGAACCTGAAGTTCACGAAGCTCGTGGACCGCGCGAGGTTGATCAAGGGCGATGTTTTTTCGGAACTGATCCGTTTAAAGAGCGAAGGACGTAAATTCGATTTCGTCTTTATGGATCCGCCATATGACCATGCGTATGAAAAAAAGGTTCTGGAGTGTCTGTCCGACGGCTATTTGTTGAAAGAAGATACCTGGATCATCGTCGAAGCATCCCTCACGACCGATTTCTCCTATGTAGAGGCACTCGGTTATGAGATCGTAAAAGAGAAAAAATATAAGACCAACCGGCATATTATATTTCGGCCGGCCGTGAAAGAATAATGGAGGTACTTTATGAAGATCGGTATCTATCCCGGAAGTTTTGATCCGGTGACATTGGGACACATGGATGTCATTGCCCGTTCCGCAAAGATCGTCGATAAGCTGATTGTGGCGGTCCTGAATAATAATTCCAAAAATCCATGGTTTACTGCGGAAGAACGTGTGGATATGCTGAAGCTAGTTACGAAGGATATCCCGAACGTCGAAGTAACTTTGTTCCATGGTTTGACTGTAGATCTGGCAAAACAGTATAAAGCGCAGACCATAATCCGAGGCCTGCGGGCGGTCACCGATTTTGAATATGAACTGCAGTTGGCACAGACGAACCGCATCATTGCCCCGGATATTGATACCATTTTCCTGACGACCAGTCTGCAGTATGCATACCTTTCGTCCAGTACAGTACGTGAGGTCGCATATTACAATGGTGATATATCTAAATTCGTTTCGCCCGAGATCGCAAAAAGGGTGGAGGATAAGATGCGCGAGATCGCAAAGCGCAAATAACAAGGAGTTTAAAAAATGAAGAAGTCACATTTGTCGAAAACAGTAACCGCAGCGTTTGCCGCCCTCATGATCACGGCATGCTCAGGCACGAAAGACGAGCCCACGAAGGAAGCGACCACGACTGCTTCTGCAATCGAGGCGGCAACACAGACCGAAGCGTCTGCAACGCAGGCTCCGACCGAAGCACCCACGACACAGGCTCCGTCCACAGAAGCGCCTACAACACAGGCCCCGACTACAGAGGAAGCGACTACGGTCGTTCCAACAGAGAAATGGTGGGAGGAAAAAGGATGTATCGGACCGTATACGATTAACGCCGATCGTTCGGTTTTCCTGCAAGCAGTTAAGACAGAAGATGATTTCGGATATTTTGTACTTGACGCAGATTCCCAGGAGCGCATCGGCACGCTTTCCGCTCCGGGACACGTTGACTGGTTCTTTGAGAAAGAGATCCAAAATAAGGATGCCAATGAGGACGGTTACATGGACATCGTCATTCCGGTCAATGATAATCTTACGCTTTATTATTGCTATGTAGACGATATTGTATTTCCGCAGACTTACGAGGGCTGCTATAGCCTCGTAGATCAAAACGGTGTAAGCCTGTGTTTGGATTTGGGTTTTGTACCCTATGAAAATCGCAAGCATCCGAACATGACGGATCGGGAAAAAGATTTCTATGACGATATGCTTGCGAAGATTCAAAACTTCGAAGAGTTTTCTTTCCGTTCCGCGGATTACGATGATACGTCGGCCTTGGATGACGTCCTGCTTGCATGGGGATATCTGCGTGTGGATTATCCCGAGATCGATTGCTATTTTAAACTCTACGAAAACAGTGATGAGAACGGCGTCGTGATCTCATTTGATTCGGAATACCGCTCCTATTGGGCAGATGAACCTTCGGACAGCATCGAACTGATCAAAGATAATATGCAGATGTTTGAAGAGGAAGCTGACACTATCATTTCCGAGCTTACGGAAGATATGTCCGCGTATCAGAAATACATGTATCTCGCAAAAACGATCTCGATCAATGCGAATTATGACTATGACCACGCAGTAAACAAAGCAGCAGCAGAGGCTCCATTTTCCGGCATCATGGGCGGCAAATTTGTTTGCGAGGGATACGCAAAAGCATTTAAGTATCTTTGCAGGAAAGCAAATCTGTATTGTGACTTAGTTTCGGGTGTTGCCGGCGATACGGAAGGCCATATGTGGAATGTCGTAAAACTGCCGGACGGCACCTATTATGTGGATGTCACATGGTGTGACGCGGCGATCGATCCGGAAGATCCCGAATGGATGAAATACTTTATGTTGACCGAAGAACAGATCTCTGCGGATCACGAAATGCAGCCGGAAGAGTAGTGCAGATACAACAGCGGTTGCACATCATCCCTGAAAGAAATTTAAAAAACGACACGCTTATTAGTGACAATTTGTCTTTGATGTGTTATGATAACAGATAGGGATGTGAAACCCTTGATGTTTTTGAGTTTAATAAGGTACAGGGACGGATTGTCCGATAAAACTACAAGAAGCGAGGATGAAAAGATATGGCAAAAATGGAACAACAGATTGACGAGATTGAAGATTTTTTGGAAAGCTGCAAAGCCGCCGCATTCTCTTCAAACAAGATTATTGTAGATAAGATCCAGATCGAGGAGTTGCTCGAAGAACTCCGCAGCCGCATTCCCGGCGAGATCAAGCAGAGCCAGCGCCTTCTGCAGAATAAGGATCAGATCATCAACGAGGCCAACGAGACCGGTAAGGATATCATTGAAGATGCTAAGAAGGAAGCGCAGCGCATCCTCGATGAGCACGATATCGCGAAGCAGGCCAGAGCGATCGCCGACAACATGATGGCGGACGCGCATCTGGAAGCAGAGCGCATCATAAAAGATGCTAACCGTGAGGCTGCGGAAGTTCGTGAAAGCGCGATCGCTTACATCGATTCCCTGCTTCAGAACATGGAAAATGTTCTGGCGCATACGTTGGATCAGTCCCAGTCCCGTTACAGCAACCTGATGAATTCTCTGTCCAACAGTCTGAATGTTGTTAAAGCCAATCGTGCCGAGCTGGCTGCGCCCGCGACCGTTACACGCGAAGAAGCGCCCGCCCGTCCGGCCTCACCGGAAGAAAACTGATCCGGTTCGATAAATGATTTCAAACGTCTGCAGACGGCCGTCGCTGTTTTGCAGACGTTTTCGCAAGGAGAGAACATATGCCGCAATTGCCGGAAGTCTACAAAAAGAATATGCAACAGCTTCTCGGAGACCGGTATCCGGAATATGAAGCTTCGTTTGAAATGAAACGAGTCTTCGGATTGCGCAGAAATCGTTTGAAGATCTCGCAGGAAGCCTTTGAAAAGCTGCTTCCTTTTTCCGTTAAAAAGATCCCCTGGATCGATAACGGCTATTATTACGAGGAAGATGACCGTCCGGCTAAGAATCCTTTGTACTATGCCGGCCTTTATTACCTGCAGGAGCCGAGCGCGATGACGCCGGCGAACCGCCTCCCCATCGATCCCGGTGACCGCGTCCTGGATCTTTGCGCAGCACCCGGAGGAAAGAGCACTGAGCTCGGAGCGAAGCTTGCACACAAAGGTCTGCTGGTCACAAATGACATCAGCAATTCCCGCGCACAGGCTCTGCTGAAGAACATTGAACTCTTCGGGATCGATAATGCCTGTATTTTGAGTGAAGCGCCTTATAAGATGACCTCGGTTTTTTCCGGCTATTTCGATAAAGTTCTGATCGATGCTCCCTGCTCCGGCGAAGGCATGTTCCGTAAGGATACAGCCGTGATGAAAGCATGGACGCCGGACAGCAACGCGGAGTATTCAAAGCTCCAGCGCGAGATTCTTTCACAGGCAGTCGAGATGTTAAG
>ONPC01000178.1 GCA_900319565.1 uncultured Eubacteriales bacterium
ATGAAACCGTACTTCGTTCCCAGACGCTTCTTCTGCGCGTCGATCACTTCGAAGTGCTCGGGGTTGATCTCCGGAACGACCATCGGAACATCTGGTGTCCAGCGGTGTGCGCTGTTGTTGGATACGACCGGAGTCTCGGTCTTCGCATAAGCTTCCTCAGCAGCGGCGATGGCTTCCTTCGTTCCTTCGTATGCGCTGAACACCATATCTACCTGGGAAGCGACCTTCTCGACCTCATCGACATTCAGAACGACCAGTTTCTTTACTGCCTCCGGCATCGGGGTATCCATCTTCCAACGATCGCCTACAGCATCTTCATATGTCTTACCGGCGGAACGCGGGCTCGCTGCAACTGCAACGACCTCAAACCAGGGATGCTCTGCCAGAATTGAGATAAAACGCTGGCCTACCATACCTGTTGCGCCCAAAACACCTACTTTTAATTTCTTGTCCAATTTTCTCATAATAGCCTCCATTCCGGTGTCCACCGTAAAAACACAAATTTCCGTTTCACGCGGACAAACCTACGTATGTTGTTCGTCTCCGGCAAATACTCCTAAAACGTAAGATAGTAGCGACAGGAAAAACCTGCGCTACTATCAATCAGCTCCTGGGGGGACTCGAACCCCCGACCTGCGCATTACGAATGCGACGCGCTACCAACTGCGCTACAGAAGCAACCATATGTTTCAGCATTTCTGCCGTGTCATCGAAAAGATGACTTACGTAATGTTAACACATTGCCCAAGGGATGTCAAGTCAATTTTTTAGTTTTCTTTGTACTTTTTACTGAGCACGAGGAAGCAGATCAAGTGTACACTGAAAGTGATGGCCCACGAGATCGGATAGGTAATGTAGATCATGCTCGCATTATGGAAATCCGGCATCGGGAAGACCGTCCACAGCCATACCAGACGCAGGAAACACGCGCCGATCAGGGATACGATGGTCGGCATGACCGAGTAGCCCATGCCGCGGATGGATCCGACGCAGACATCCATCATACCACAAAGCATATAAGTCGTCATGATCATCCACAGCCGGACCATACCGGCATCGACGATGTCCGGATTTCCGGTGTAGATTCCCAAAAGCGGGCGCCCGAAGAAAAGAGCTGCATAGCCGAGCACGGCGCCCACGACGATCACACACACCTCGGTAGTCCATAGGATGGGACGCACACGGTGCTTCTGCCCCGCGCCGATATTCTGACTGGTGAAAGAAATAGAGGCCTGATGAAAGGCGTTCATCGATACGTAGACGAAGCCTTCGATATTCATGGCTATGGAATTGCCCTCGATGACGGTATCCCCGAGGGAATTGACCGAAGACTGGATCACTACGTTCGCCAGGGAAAAGATCACGCCCTGGAAACCTGCGGGCAGGCCGATGCGGGCGATTCGTTTCAGTTTGGACGCGCTGATATAGGGATGACGTATATCAAAATGCAGTTCGCCTTTATCCCGGACCAGACACAAAACAACGAGGAAGGCTGACAGTGTCTGCGCGAGTATGGTCGCGAGTGCAACACCGGCCACATCCATATGGAATACGATCACGAACAGAAGGTTCAAAACTACGTTCAATGCACCTGCTATGGTCAGGTAGATCAGAGGCCGTTTGGTGTCTCCGACGGCTCGCAGGATGGAACTGCCGAAGTTGTATACCATCATGGACGGCATACCGCAGAAATAGACTGTGATGTATGTGACCGCCTTATCCAGGATCTCTTCTTTCGCATTCATGAGAACCAGAATCGGACGTGCAAACATAATACCGATCATCGCCAGAATGATACCGGAGATCAGGCTGATGCTCATGGATGTCTGGATCGTATCCGTGAGTTTCTGTTGTTGTTTCGACGCAAAATACCGCGCGACCAAAACGCCGGTACTTACGGACAGCCCGACGAACAGATTCGTTAACAGATTGATCAGCGATCCCGTACATCCGACCGCGCCCAGCGAAGCATCTCCGGCGTACTGCCCGACGACGACGATATCCGCCGCGTTGAACAAAAGCTGAAGGATGCTGGACAGCATCAGAGGGATCGTAAATTTAATGATATTCGGCAACAAAGGCCCGTCCAGCATATTGACCTTGCCGGAACCGTTTTTCAAATTCATAGATTAATTCCTCAGGAAAGACCAGTCCATGTTCCAATACTCGCCGTAGACACCCGGCGTCAGGCTCTTCCATGTTTCACGGTCGCAATCGACCTTAAAATGATAATTTCCCTCGGAGTCGAAACGGATGTACTCTCCGTTCTTCATGACCTCGCAAAGGGCTTTTTTCTTTAAATACTGTTTCTTCCACTGCTCCACGAATACTTCGGGCAGTTTGAAATCATCATAGCAGAAATAGGTCGGATAGTACCCGTCCTCACAGGCATTTAAGTCGACCGTAAAATAGAAATTCTTCACACGGCCGATCATAAACGGAACATCATCGACATACGATGTGACCCACTCTCCGTAGATCTTCTGCTTTTTAAATGCATCCATCACATAGACGAAGCTTTCCTCACCGGACAGCTCACAGGTGTTTTCAAACAGACGTCTGCAGGAAACCTCGTGCATCCAGTAGAAATCCGCTTTATTCTCACTGTTTAAAGATAATACGAAATCACCGCCGACATAGATCCCGAGCAGCACAGGCTCTTCTTCCCCGTCCGCCTTCATGTCCGTGAAACGAACCAGATCCCCGACCCGAACCTGATCGCGCGCGACCTCAGTTCCGAATGTAGAGCACTCTCTCGCGGTGTACGGCAAATGAATGCCGTAGCGGCCGTAGATCTCGCGCACGAATAAAGCCGACCGCTCAGTGCGTGTAAGTTCCCGTCCTTTCAGTGCCATAACGGATAGTGGATCCGTAGTCTCCGGCTCATATGCAACAGACAGAAAAGAAAGCGCAAAGGCAAGCGGTTTTTGA
>ONPC01000176.1 GCA_900319565.1 uncultured Eubacteriales bacterium
CGTCCATGTAAGTGTGGATGAAGCGGCCCTCACCGGAACGGGGAACGTCTACGGAAAATGTATTGCGCAGGCAGCAGGTCGGATCGCCATTGTCGCTCTTTAAGATCGACATCGTGTAGTCATAGAAACCGTTCTGCACGTTCAGGATCGCGGAGATACGAGGGGTATAGTTCGGGCCGTCGGGCTCGAATTCACGCGTTTTAAGTGCCTCTTCGAAAGTCTTGCCGTCCCGCATCATCTCATAGATGGTATCGGTCTGGTCGCCGTTGGTCACGATCGTCGAATTGCCGAACACGCGTACCGGAGAATAGATGATCAGACTCGGATCGGACAGTTTGGAAGGATCGAATGCCTGTGTGCGGATGCCGTTGTTCTCTTCTACAAATACACGGTTGCGGCTGTTCACGCTGCGTCCCATGATAAAATATGCGCAGACAGCGTATTTGCCGTCTTTGCTCTTACCTACAACGATACCTCTGCCGGGGTAAGTTGTCTCTGCCAGTTCATTTGCCAGTGAAATCTTTTCCATTTTCTCCTCCGTTTGTTCTGTGTGGCCGGTCCGAAACCGGTTTATGTATTAGTTATTCAACAAGTGTATCATAGCATGGTATACGGCCATTTGTAAAGAAAAAACAAACCGTTTTTTCGGTCTTTCTTCCATTACTTATGATACGGTTCCCCGGATATGATGCGATATGCGCGGTAGATCTGCTCCGTCAAAATGACCCGCATCAACTGATGGGGAAATGTCATGGCCGAAAAACTGAGTTTGAAATCCGCCTGCTTCGATATGCGCGGATCCAACCCCAGAGAGCCCCCGATCACAAAGCAGATATGAGACACGCCGGCCACGCCGAGTTTTTGGATCTTCTCGGAAAATGCGACCGAGGAAAGCGGCGTTCCGCCGATCTCCAGCGTAATGATATACGCATCGTCCGGCAGTTTCGCGAGCAGGCGGTCGCCTTCTTTTTCCAGTATCTGGCGATTCAGGTTGTCGGAAGCGTCATCCGGGGTCTTTTCGTCTGCCACCTGGACGATCTCCGGCTTGCAGTAACGCGTCAGCCGCTTCATATATTCGGCGATCGCAGCCTCCCAGTAGGATTCGCGGATCTTTCCCACACATAAGATCGTGATCTTCATATTCACTCCGTATGCCGGTCACCGGCCGTTTCCGAAAACATGAGCGATGAGAAAATCCCTCATCGCCCATGGGTCTTAATTGCTGTATATTTGATTACTTATTCTGCAAATATTCATGGATACCCTTAGCGCCTGCGCGTCCGGCTTCCATGGCCAGGATAACGGTTGCAGCGCCGGTAACGGCATCACCGCCGGCAAATACACCTTCTTTTGAAGTCTGGCCGTTCTCCTCGGAAGCAATGATGCACTTCCATTTGCTGGTCTCCAGACCTTCGGTCGTGGAAGAGATCAGCGGGTTCGGGGAGGTGCCGAGCGACATGATGACGGTATCAACATCCAGGGTAAACTCCGAATTCGGCTTAACGACAGGACGCCTTCTTCCGGATTCATCCGGCTCTCCGAGTTCCATCTCCACGCACTTCATACCGGCTACCCAGCCCTTATCATCTACGAGGATCTCGGTCGGGTTCGTAAGAAGTTTAAAGATGACGCCCTCTTCCTTTGCATGGTGTACTTCTTCGACACGGGCAGGAAGTTCTTCCTCACCGCGGCGATATACGATATATACCTCCGCACCCAGACGAAGCGCGGTTCTGGCTGCGTCCATGGCAACGTTTCCGCCGCCTACGACAGCTACCTTCTTACCGGCAGCGATCGGGGTCGCATAGTCTTCTTTAAATGCCTTCATGAGGTTGCTGCGGGTCAGGTACTCATTGGCCGAATAAACACCGTTCGCCTGCTCGCCGGGGATGCCCATGAACTTCGGCAATCCTGCGCCGGAACCGATGAAAACAGCCTCGTAGCCGTCCTCCATGAGTTCGTCGATTGTGATGGACTTACCGATGATGGCATTGCATACGATCTCCACGCCCAGGCTCTTAACGTTGTTGATCTCCTTCTGAACGACAGCGCTCTTCGGAAGACGGAACTCCGGAATACCGTAGGTCAAAACGCCGCCCGGCTCGTGCAGGGCTTCGAAAATGGTCACGGAGTATCCGAGCTTCGCCAGGTCGCCGGCGCAGGACAGACCTGCGGGGCCGGAACCGATCACGGCCACTTTATGGCCGTTGAGCTTTTCTGCCTTCTTCGGGACGATTCCGCGCTCGCGTGCCCAGTCAGCTACGAAACGCTCGAGCTTACCGATGGCTACCGGCTCACCCTTGATTCCACGAACGCATTTACCCTCGCACTGGCTCTCCTGCGGACATACACGGCCGCAGACAGCAGGCAGGGAGCTGGACTCGCTGATGATATTGAAAGCGCCCTCAAAATCTCTCTCTTTGATCTTCGAGATAAATGCTGGAATGTTGATCGCTACAGGGCAGCCCATCATACAACGGGCATTCTTACAGTTGAGGCAACGCTGTGCCTCTTCTACGGCTTCCTCTTCGTTGTAGCCGTAGCAAACCTCTTCAAAGTTGTGTGCGCGGACCTTCGGATCCTGCTCACGCACCGGTACCTTATGCATTACGTCCATTATTTGTCACCTCCGCAGTTTCCGCATCCGCCGTGATGTGTGTCGCCCTCTTTTGCAGCGAGGAACGCACGTCCTTCCTCGGTCTTATACATCTGCGAACGCTTCATGGCCTCATCAAAGTCGACCAGATGTCCGTCAAACTCCGGACCGTCAACGCAGGCGAACTTCACCTGGCCGTCTACGGTCAGACGGCAGGCGCCGCACATGCCGGTTCCGTCTACCATGATCGGGTTCATGCTGACGATGGTCGGGATACCGAGCTCCTTCGTGAGCTTACATACGAACTTCATCATGATCATCGGTCCGATGGCTACGCAGGCATCGTATTTCTTACCTTCTGCAACCAGATCGGAAATGACCTGGGTGACCATGCCGTGACGGCCGTAGCTTCCGTCATCCGTTGTGATGTAGAGGTCGTCGGCAACTGCCGCCATCTCCTGCTCCATGATCACGAGATCCTTCGTCTTCGCGCCTACGATGGCATCTGCGTGGAAGCCGTTCTCACGGAACCATTTCACCTGCGGGTACACAGGCGCAGTTCCGAGACCGCCGGCCACGAATAATACCTTCTTTTTGGAAAGTGTCTCAGGATCCTCACTGATGAACTCGGAAGGACGTCCGAGAGGTCCGACGATATCGGCAAATGCTTCGCCGGTCTTCAGCTGCGCCATACGGAAAGAAGAGGCTCCGACGACCTGAACGACCAGGGTAACGGTCTCCTTCTCTCTGTCATAATCACAGATCGTCAGCGGAATACGCTCAGATTTGTCGTCGGTCCTGACGATAACGAACTGTCCGGGAAGGCACTTTCTGGAAACCAAAGGCGCCTTTACGTCAAATAGGTAAATGTTTTCTGCCAGCTTTTCGGCCCGCAAAATGTCATACATTGAATTATCCTCCGTTTATCATAGCGTAAGGTCGATGCAACTGCCCGACCTTACACGTAGAAATATGGTTCGATCGCCGCCGGAACGTTTCAGCGCCCGGCGCAGCGTTCGTAAAAATCTATTATTCGGCCTGGAAACAGGCCTATCGGAACTGCCAGAAGCCCGATCAAGCGATCTCAGGGAACAAAGCCTTTACCGCAGGATAGATCTTCTTAAACTTCTGATAACGCTCTTCGTACTTTGCAACGAGCTCCGGTGTCGGCTCAACGGTGTCAATGACCTTAACGAGCTTCGCTGCTGCGTCCTCTACGGATGCGAACTCACCGTTTGCAACAGCTGCGAGCATAGCGCCGCCGTATGCAGGACCTTCTTCGGATGCGATGACATCGACCTTGAGGTTCATGATATTCGCGATCATCTTCTTCCACAGCGGGCTCTTTGCGCCGCCGCCGCAGATCTTGGTGCGCTCGATCTTGATACCGAGGCTGCGTGCTACTTCAAGAGAATCACGAAGTGCAAATGCAACGCCTTCGAGAACGGCCTGTGTCATATCCGCGCGGGAGGTATCCATGGTCATGCCGATGAAGCAGCCTCTTGCGTTCGGATCGTTGTGAGGAGAACGCTCGCCCATCAGGTACGGCAGGAAGTAAACATGGTTCTCACCGAGCTTAGTGATCTTCTTCTGCTCCTCAGCGTAAGCATCGGTTCCGATGATGTCGTCCATCCACCACTTGTTGCAGGATGCAGCAGAAAGCATGCAGCCCATCAGGTGGTAAGCGCCGTCTGCGTGTGCAAATGCGTGCAGGGCGTTGTTGGCATCTACGCCGAACTTCTTGCTGGAGATGAAGATGGTGCCGCTGGTTCCGAGGGAAATGTTGCAGTTTCCGTCGCCTACGGTTCCGGTTCCTACAGCAGCTGCTGCGTTGTCGCCTGCACCTGCAACGATCTTAACGCTCGTGGAAAGCCCTAACTCTGCTGCAACGTCTGCCTTCAGGGTGCCTACAGTCTCGTAGCTCTCGAAGATCTTCGCCATCTGGGACTCCTTGATACCGCAGATGTCGAGCATTTCCTTCGACCAGCACTTATTCTTTACGTCGAACAGAAGCATACCGGAAGCATCGGAAACATCCGTGCAGTGTACGCCGCTGAGCATATATGCGATATAATCCTTCGGAAGCATGATCTTTTCGATCTTAGCGAAGTTCTCGGGCTCGTTGTTCTTGATCCAGAGAACCTTCGGAGCGGTGAAACCGGTGAAGGAAATGTTTGCAGTGTACTCGGAAAGTTTATCCTTACCGATCACGTTATTCAGGTAGTCGCACTCTTTATAGGTACGGCCGTCGTTCCACAGGATCGCGGGACGGATGACATTGTCCTCTTTATCCAGGATGACCAGTCCGTGCATCTGGCCGCCGAAGCTGATGCCTGCGACCTGGGACTTATCGCACTCGCTTACGAGCTCCTTGATACCTGCGATGGTCTCGCGATACCAATCCTCAGGGTTCTGCTGTGACCAGCCTGCCTGCGGGAAATAAATGGGATACTCACGGGAAACGATCTTCTCTATTCCGCCCTTTTCATTCATGAGCAGCAACTTAACTGCTGATGTTCCTAAATCGACACCGATATATAACATCTCATACCTCCGTATTTTAGTTCTCATTTTTGAGCGCACGGCTCCTCTATTATCCTAAACGATGTATCCGAAAAAATCAAGAAGAAATTTGCAGGCATCGCTGCCATCCGGATGATTTTTTTCTTTACTAATCGCCCCTCTTATATTATACTTAAGCAAGAGTATCCTGACGGCTTTTTACATACCGCCGATACCGGTACGAAATCATTTTACACGAATCATCCTAATTTGAAAGGAGCATTTTCTATGAATACCTTGGAATGTATCAAAACACGCAGAAGTATTCGCGAATATAACGGAAAGAGCGTTGACCGCAAGCTGATCGAGCAGGCGATCGACGCCGCTTCATTCGCCCCCTCCTGGAAGAATACGCAGGTCACCCGCTACATCGTCATCGATGATCCCGCGGTAAAGGACCGCATTGCCGATGAATGCTGCTCTTCCAACCACAACGGCGGCATCATCAAACAGGCTCCGGTCCTGGTCGTTACGACCATGATCAAAGCTCGCTCCGGTTACGAGCGCGACGGCTCGTTCTCCACTCCGAAGGGAGACGGCTGGCAGATGTTCGACTGCGGCATCGCTACACAGAGTTTCTGTCTTGCAGCGCACGAATTGGGGCTGTCCACACTAATCATGGGCATCTATGATACCGATAAGATCACCGAGATCCTGCAGATTCCGGAGACCCAGGAGGTCGCTGCGCTGATCAGCGTCGGCTACACTGACCTTACCGACGTTGCGGCTCCGAAGCGCAAGACTTTGGAAGACCTGATCACCTACGTATAAAATCTAAACCTAGCTTCTATTAAGGAGTATTCCATGCAAATTCGACATTTTTTAAGTCCTTCAGATCTTTCGGAGGCAGAGCTGGATCGTTTACTCACCTTAGCGAGTGACATCGAGGAAAATCCGGATGCTTACGCACACGTCTGTGACCGGAAGAAACTGGCCACCCTCTTCTACGAGCCCAGCACCCGGACTCGCTTAAGCTTCGAGGCCGCCATGCAAAACCTCGGTGGTACCGTCATCGGTTTTTCGGATGCGTCCCAAAGCTCCGCCACGAAGGGGGAAAGCGTTTCCGATACCATCCGTATCATCAGCTGCTACGCAGACATCTGCGCCATGCGTCATCCGAAGGAAGGCGCCCCCATGGTCGCAGCGCAAAAGTCCCGTATTCCCGTGATCAATGCCGGCGACGGCGGACATCAGCATCCGACGCAGACATTGACCGATCTGCTCACGATTCGAAAACTCAAAGGCCGCTTGGATCACCTGACCATCGGCATGTGCGGTGACTTAAAGTTCGGCCGCACCGTTCACTCCCTGATCAATGCGATGATCGTCTACCCCGGCGTTTCCTTCGTCCTGATCTCGCCGAAGGAACTGCGCGTTCCCGATTACATCCGAAAGAACGTTCTTCAGGATCACGGCATCCCCTTCGAGGAGGTCTCCAACCTGGAGGAAGCCCTTCCGAAGTTAGACCTCCTGTACATGACCCGTGTACAGCGTGAGCGTTTCTTCAACGAAGAGGAATACATCCGCATGAAGGACTCCTACATTCTGGATCGCAAGAAGATGGAACTGGCCCCGCAGGACATGCTGGTCATGCACCCGCTTCCCAGGGTCAATGAGATCTCCGTCGACGTCGACGACGATCCGCGTGCCGTCTACTTCAAGCAGGTCCAGTACGGCGTTTACGCCCGCATGGCGCTGATCATGACGCTGTTAGGGCTGGATCCGAAAAGCAAACTTTCGTGAAAATAACATATGATAAAGAAACCACCGGGTTTATATGAAACCCGGTGGTTTTTTCGGAAGGCTCAAACTCCCCTTCTATTCTGTTTTCTCGTCAAATAATTCGGCGACTTTTCTTTACTTTTTCTTACTCGTACTCTTCTTCTCCGAAGAGGAGGAAAGGAACATATAGCAAACCGCTGCCAGCGCGCCGCCGATCAGAGGAGCCACAATAAATACCCATACGTCCGCCAGCGCATCACCGCCAACAAACAGCGCAGGTCCGAAGCTTCTCGCCGGATTTACGCTGGTTCCGGTGAAGTGGATACCGAAGATGTGTACCATGGTAAGGGAAAGGCCGATGACCAGACCTGCCACCGAAGAGAACTCCGCCTTCGAGGTAACGCCGATAATAGCGATAACGAAGATAAAGGTAAGGATGATCTCAATGATCAGAGATTTGGCTACGTCGCCGTCGTACAGGCCGTTCTGCCCCAGCGAATCAAAGCCACCGGTAAGATACCCCAGAACGCCTGCGCCTGCGATAGCACCGACAAACTGAGCAACCACATAACCGCAGAAATCCTTCACGTCGATCTTCTTTAAAATCAGCATAGCGAAGGAAACCGCCGGATTGATGTGACATCCGGAAATGTTACCGATGGAGTACGCCATGGCTACGATCACGAGGCCGAATGCAATCGCGGTCGCCAGATAGCCGGCAGGTGTGCCGCATCCTACAACCACAGCCGTTCCGCAGGCAAACAAAACCAAAACAAACGTACCGATAAACTCTGCAACATACTTTTTCAATGCTTCCATATCATTCCTCCTAAGCATAAGAAAGCTTTGTGCATGCATGCTCAGCTTTACGCTCCTTCATCTGCCTAAGCATGGGACGCATGCGTTTTTATCCGATCACGGGCATAGCCCACCTACACAAAAATCATAGCATACCTGCAGCAAAAAATCAAGGTTTGAGTTGCTGCGAGATCGATAATCTTCCGCGATCGAAGGTGAAGGATCCGTAGGATCCGCAGACCATCGGAATCCGCGGCGGGCAGTGTCCGATATCCGCCTCAAATACGATCGGAACGTTTAGCGGGGACAATGCATCCAGGACCGCTGTTTCGTAATCGGTATCATATTGCATGTTGAATATAGCGGGGCGTCCGAACACGAAACCCTTCACGTTTTCAAACGCTCCCGACTCACGCAGCTGCCATAGAGCACGCGTCAGCATCGGAGAACTCAGTTCAAAGCTCTCCAGAAACCAAAGAACGCCATCATCCTTATAGCGGCGAGCGAAGCCTGCACCGTCCTCATACGGCGTGCCGATCAGGCAGACGATGCTGTCCAGACAGCCTCCGATCCACCGGCCGGAAGCTCCCAACTGTTCGGCTCTCTTACCGTTTTTATCGACACCGAAGATCGTCACATCACTGTTAAACTCATAAGGTTCCAACCCTGTCTCCCGTTTCAGCCAGCCTTGCTGGTAACAGTCATAGTTATCGTGTACGAATGTATGGTCATTGCCCTCAAACAGTTTTCCCTGCCAAAGGTCGATATTTTCCGAGATGCTTTGATGCCAGGGCACCATACCGAAGTCCCCGAGGTTGTGGCTGTAGATCGTGGCGATATCAAGACGTGTCGTGATCGAATAAGTCAGGTTCGTCGTGTCAGAATATCCCTGTACCCACTTCGGATCGGCTCGCAATATGTCCGCTGCATCTTTCAGATAGGGCAATGCTTCGCAGAGATAATCTCCGCCCGATTCCGCAACGATCGTGCGCACCAGCGGATCGGAAAACAGGCTCTTCAGCGCATTTGCGCGTACATCTGCCGCAGCGCTCCTGCCCCGCTCGCTCTGAAACACTTCGGCCGTTTCCTTAACGCAGAAACCTGCCTGCATAAGCTGCGATACAGCGCTTTTATGGCGGATGATATCGACTTCGGCAGTGCGTCCGTCGGACGGCGCGCAGATACCGATACAATCACCGGGTTTCATTAATCTCGGATAGATCATATTCTCACCTCGTTGTTGATTTTTTTCTGTATTTCGTGTATGATAATAGACAAGTATTAACCCCAGGAGGTCTATTATGTTAAATATCAGCGGTCTGGAAGAAGGTATCGTCCTCGATCATATCAAAGCCGGCATGTCCACCCTGGTTTTCGAGTCGCTGGGCTTGGAAAAACTGAATACCGAGGTTGCGATCATCCGCAACGCCAAAAGCCAAAAGATGGGCCGTAAGGACATCATCAAGATCGCCGGAGGTCTGGATCAGGTCGACTTAGACATCCTCGGCTACCTGGATCACAACATCACGGTCAATATCATCAAAGACTCCGTGATCGTCGAGAAGCGTCGCTTAAAACTCCCTGCCCGCATCTATAATGTGATCAAATGCAAGAACCCTCGCTGCATCACTTCCATCGAACGCGGCATCCCGCAGGTGTTTGAGCTGGCAGACGCCGAAAACTGCACCTACCGCTGTATTTATTGCGAAGAAAAATACGATCGTTAAACTTAGATCCGTCTTATATATAAGCCTGCTCCGAATATCGGGGCAGGCTTATTTTTCTTATATGCGTCCAAGGCGCAGATCTCTACGCCTATCCGGATCTTCATGCCGAAAAAGCTCTGCATTTTCCGACCGTTTCAAAACGTTGATCCGTTACAGGTCGTGATCCACGACCACGATCACAAATCCTTTTACATTCGAATAGACTTCCAATGCATGCGTCAGTTCATTCTGACCGGTAACAGAATTCTTCCACGTATTATATTCGCTCTGACTCATCAGGACGAAATACCGGTCAACACCCTCCTGCGGGCCGAACCAATAGGTCGCGGTCTGATAATTCTCATGGTGCAATCCGTTTTCATCGAAGCTGACGTTGCGCGCTTTCACTGCCTCACCGGTATAGACCGTAAGCAGCTGGCTGTTCCAGAAGGTAGCATAACCATAGGTCAGGTCGTTTTTCTCAAGGAAATCCGCCACCTGATAGATCGCTTTATCGCGATTGTAGTAGAAGCCCTTACCGAGGATCACGCCGGCATTCATAAATGCCGTCAGAAGAAGCGGCACGACAGCCAGCAGCGCCAGGCGCTGTGCGATCCCGTGGTGTTTGATCTCATAGCCGACGGTCATGATAAGAAGCACCAGTCCGGAAGCAATGATCGGCGACAGGCGCCAATTGGCCGTATACAGCAGTCCGAATACAAAAGCAAAAACAATGGATGCCGTAAGGATCAGATGCGACCACAGGAAAATCTTTAACGGACGGTCTTTGATCTGCTTATAGCGGATCAGCAGTCCGACCGGCAGGATCGCGATCACCAGCGACGTCACCAGACGCAACAGGTAGCTGACCGAGATCAGGGAGAACATATTTTCGCGGTTGTAAACCTCGAGGCCGAACAGTTTAAACCAGGCGTTCGGCAGATCCAGCAAATGCTGGGACCATTCATTCATGTTCGACCATACCGAGTACGCATTCGCGTAGCCGGCCGTTTTTGCGTTCAGGAAGACCGAAAACCAGATCATGCCGAGCAGGCTGGCTACCATAAGAAGCACGGTTATAAGGCCGAATGCCTTGTTTTCCCGGCAATTCCATTTACACTCCGTGTCAAAAAAACGCTCCAAAAAGAAACCGCCGAGCAAGGGCAATGTGACCAGGATCATCATCTGGCTGCCGTCCAAAGTTACACACATAAAGTAAAACGCGGCAAGCGCCAGTGTATACCAAGTCAGTTTCTTCTCACAAAAGCGACGCTCTACAGAGATCAGGATCGCGAAGCCATAAAACAGAAGCATCGCGCCCAGGCTGTAGTAGATCACGTGTCCCCAGAAGATCTCCCACATTTTCTCCGAAGAGGAAATGATCAAAAGAGACAGGCCGATGCAGTCCAGACGATATGCCATGGACAGGCCGGCTGCGCGGCACACCATAAAGATCGACCCGACAAACAGGATCAAAAACAGCGTCATTCCGAGATTATGCGTAAGCACGGACACCCCGAACAGCGGGATCAAAGGCAGCATCAACAGATTGCCGCCGAACGGAAGCTGCGCCGCATAGTAGAAATACGGAGAGATCCATTTTCCGGAGTCATACGAGGCCTGCGCCCAAAGGATCGTGTCGGTGCAGTCGGAATGCATGTAGCCCACGCCGGGTCCGAAGATATA
>ONPC01000177.1 GCA_900319565.1 uncultured Eubacteriales bacterium
AAGGATCTTGATCTCATTTTCCAGTTTCGCGACGTCCTCCTTCGCCTGCGCCAGTTCCTCCTTCAGGAGCTCCCGCATCTCTTCGTCACTCTCACTGTCCAGCATGTTGATGCTGTCCTCTATGGTCTGATTGGCCGCTTTATACTTTCGATAAGCCTCGACGAGTGGCGTCAGCTCCGCGTGCTCCTTCATGAGCTTGCGGAAGTGCACCTGATCCCCGGTCAGCGCCGGATCATTCATCTCCATCAAGACCTCGTCGTATCGAACCGACAGATCCTCTAAATTCTCAAACATGTTCTCTCCGTTTCCGCGCATTTTTAGCGCGATCTATATCTGTATTCTGCCCCGTCGGTCGGGTCAGCGGTTATGAAAGCACTGTCGCAGTTTTGGGGCAGGAAGCCCTTCACCCTTCGGAAGGCTCCGGCTTTCGGCCGGTCACCACGCGCGAAAGGCCCGCCAGATCCTGCACGATGCTCACCTGCTCCAGACCGTTTTGCCGAAACAGCTGCGACACCGGCTCACCTTGCGTCGCGCCGATCTCCACAAACAGGCGCCCGCCCGCATTCAGGTGTTTGCATGCCTCACGGGCGATTCGTTCATAAAAAACCAGCCCTTCGTTTTCAGCGAAAAGCGCCAGCGCCGGCTCGTACTGTGCCACCTCCGGCATCAGAGACGGACGCTCGCTTGCTGCGATGTAAGGCGGGTTCGACACGATGACGTCGTAGGTCTTATCGCCGACCGCCTCCCACAGGTCGCCTTCGGAAAGTTTCAGCGAAACCCCGTTGCGGGAAGCATTGTCCGCCGCAACGGCAAGCGCCGCGCGGGAGATGTCTGTCGCCTCGCCATAAGAAAAGTTACCAAATTTCATCAAAGACACGGCAATGCAGCCGCTGCCGGTGCACAGATCCAGAAAACTTCGGGCGTCACCGGCCTGCTTAAGCACCAGATCCACCAGGACCTCCGTGTCGTACCGCGGGATCAGAACGTCCGGCGTCACGCGAAAGGTAAGCCCATAGAAATTCTGCTCGCCGGTAATGTACTGGACCGGAACACGGGTCAGCCGTGTATTTACAACAGCCTCCATGCGCGTCCGTTCTTCGTCGGTCACCGCGCGCTGCTGCTCCAGCAGATAGTGCGTACGATCTATGTGAAACACATGGGAAAACAAAAGCCAGGCGTCGCTCTCCGGCTCAGGCAGCCCGCCTGCGCGAAGGCGATCGACCACAGTAGCCAGAAGGTGTTTCAACGACATCGGCGTGTTTTGATCCCGATCGGAAACGTCGTTCACGCTCTTCATTCTTCCTCCCCGGACTTTTCGTCGGCGGCTTCGTTTGAACCTGCTTCCTCTTCCCGGATCTCTTTTGAAAGGATTTCACTCAGGTCGTAGTCCATCGCAAAATTCTCATTCAGATACTGTTTCCAGGAGAAAACCGCCTCCACCGATGCGATGCCGACTTCGATCATCGAGTCGTCCGGCTCGCGGGTGGTCAGACGCTGCAGCGCCAGGCCAGGCTTACTGAGCAGGGACACGATCTTGTTGTCGGAATTGCCCGCCAGACGCAGGAATTCATAGGAAACACCGGCGATCACCGGAAGCAGCAAAATGCGGCTCAAAACACGCAGCCACAGGGTGCGCACGCGGATCACCATGAACAAAACGATGCTGATCATCATGACGATGAGCAGGAAGCTGGTTCCGCAGCGCTTATGGAAACGGGAGCTCTTGCGGACATTTTCCACAGTCAGCGGAAGTCCGTGCTCCACGCAGTTGATGCATTTGTGCTCGCCGCCGTGATACATGTACACGCGGCGGATATCCGGCATCAGCGAGATCAGAGCCACATAGGCGATGAAAATGCCCAGGCGGATCACGCCTTCGGCAAATGCCACCCAGAAGCTGCTGTTCGTGGCTTTTGCGACCAGATTACCCAGGAACACCGGAAGGACCATGAACAGGCCGACGCTGATCACGATGGACAGCGCCACCGCCAGCCAGGTCGTCGAACTCATGCCGCCTTCCTGCTTTGGCTCGCTCTGCACTGTCGGGGGCTTCGGCGGATCGATCGTCGTTACGGCGTCGGTTGCTTTTGCTGCATCGGCCGCAGTCTCTGTGGACGCAGCCTCTGCCGTCACATCTTCCGCCTTTTCTTTCTCCTTCTTCGGTTCCTCTTCCTCATAAAAGGACGCCGAATAGGTCAGAGTCTTCATACCGATGTACAGCGAGTCGACAAAGTTGAACACGCCGCGTATAAACGGCGCGCGCGTGATGCCCGGTCGCTTCGCCGGTGCCTTATATTCGTCGGTTTTTACGAGGATCTCCTGATTCGGCAGGCGCACGCCGACAGCGTACTTCTCCCCGTTTCGCATCATGATGCCTTCCATGACGGCCTGGCCGCCGATCCCTGATGATTTCATGTATAGCCTTTCTGTTTCGGGATTAAAAAAGGTTGAAGCGGAAGGATACCTCTGCTTCAACCCAGCCTTTCGGGTTATATACGGGTAGGTCGATCATACATTCGTTCTGATCTCGCCACACATTACAAGGTAGGTTTGCTTCGAAAAGCAGCCCATCACTTACATACCGTACTTCTTGTTGAACTTCTCGATACGACCGCGAGCAGTAGAAGACTTCTGCTGTCCGGTGTAGAACGGATGGCACTTGGAGCAGATTTCCACGTGGATCTCTTTCTTAGTAGAACCGGTTACGAACTCGTTACCGCAGTTGCAAACAACCTTTGCCTGATAATACTCAGGATGGATTCCTTCTTTCATGATTTCACCTCATTCGCTTTCTATTGTTCTTGGACAATATAGTTTAGCGCCGTTTTACCGCGCATTCCATGAAAGTATAGCACGGATGAAACGAGAATGCAAGCACAATTTATATTTTTTTGTTTCTGTCCTGCAAGTTATGAAGAACCCGACGGACCTCCATAACCCTCTCATCTTCCTTCTGTGGAATCACTACATAATAAATCGTGTAATTCCGTATGTAGATTCGATAATATGGATAACTACGCTCTTTTCGCGGAGTGATAGGGCTCAAATGGTTCGGCCGCAGGAAGTCGCGATAGGATCGCTGACTCTATTTCATCTAAGAGATTTCTTGCTGCTTCTACATTGCCCAAGACTTCTGAAATATATCTCACGTGATTCTCAAGGTCATTATAGAACAACGGGAGATACCTTAGCGTATAGTGAGTTCTACTCATTCAAACGTCTCCTTAATGAACCGAATACCTCTTCGTGTGTCATCCTCTCATTAGAAGCAGTCGCGTACTCATCAGCCTCATCCAAGGCCTTCTCAACGCCGGATGT
>ONPC01000185.1 GCA_900319565.1 uncultured Eubacteriales bacterium
GTACTTCGTACAGAAGTCAATCGCTAACGGTATTGATATCATCCGTATTTTCGACTGCCTCAATGATATCCGCAACCTTCAGACCTGCGTGAGAGCAGCCAATAAAGAAAAAGGCCATGCGCAGATCGCGCTTTCCTATACTCTTGAATACTGGCAGAAGGTTGCAAAGCAGATCGAGGAGATGGGCGCTGATTCCATCTGTATCAAGGATATGGCCGGACTTTTGCTTCCGTATAAGGCGACCGAACTGGTTACCGCGATCAAGTCCGCTACGAAGATCCCGCTTCAGATGCACACGCATTACACTTCCGGTGTGGCTTCCATGACTTACTTAAAGTCCGTAGAAGCCGGCGCGGATATCATCGATACCGCGATGTCACCGTTTGCACTCGGTACCAGCCAGCCGGCGACCGAGGTTATGGTAGAGACCTTCAAGGGAACACCGTACGATACCGGTTACGATCAGAACCTGCTCGCAGAGATTGCGGATTACTTCCGCCCGCAGCGTGACGCGGCTCTCGAGAGCGGCCTGCTGAACCCGAAGGTCATGGGTGTAAACATCAAGACTCTTCTGTACCAGGTTCCGGGCGGCATGCTGTCCAACATGATCTCCCAGTTGAAGGAGCAGAACGCGGAAGACCGTTACTACGACGTGCTTCGTGAGATCCCGCAGGTTCGTAAGGACCTCGGCGAGCCGCCTCTTGTAACTCCTTCTTCCCAGATCGTAGGTACACAGGCAGTCTTCAACGTACTTTTGGGCGAGCGCTATAAGATGGCGACGAAGGAGACGAAGGCAGTTCTGTCCGGTGAATACGGCCAGACGGTTAAACCTTTCAATCCGGAAGTTCAGAAGAAAGTTATCGGTGATAAGAAGCCGATCACCTGCCGTCCGGCAGATCTGATCCCGGCCGAACTGGATAAGATCGAAGCCGAGATGTCCCAGTACAAGATGCAGGACGAGGACGTTCTTTCCTACGCATTGTTCCCGCAGGTAGCTGTTGATTTCTTTAAGTACAGAGAGGCGCAGAAGGAGAAGATCGATCCGAACGCCGCAGATACCAAGAATAACGCATACCCTGTTTAAGAGGTTGATTAGCTCATGAAAAGCGCTACGAAATATAAGGTGGAGCAGTCGCTCCTCGAACATATTACGAAGAACGCGTTCGGCGTGAAGCCCATCAGCGTCCAGCCCCTCGACGACGGTTCCTTTAACGCAGTTTATCTGATCGAGGTTCCGGACGGCCGGCGGGCGGTCCTGAAAGTCGCTCCCTGCGATGATGAACGCGTCTTGCGCTATGAAAAAAACATTATGTACACCGAGGTCAGTGTGATGCAGAAGATCAAGCGTCACACGGCCGTTCCGGTGCCGGATCTGTATTATTTCGACGCCGCTCACACGTCCTGCCCTTCGGATTACTTCTTCATGCAGTACATCAACGCGTCCAACTACCATCTGGTGGAGGACCAGCTGACCGAAGACATCCGCAACCGGCTCGACGAGCAGATCGGAATGTACAACCGGTATATCAACGAGATCAAAGGACACCTGTTCGGTTATTACGGACAGGAACGCCGGCAGAAGGAGACCTGGTACGAAGCATTTTCCCGAATGTTGGAAGACATCATCGCGGACGCGAAACACTACAACGTAGAGTTCGGCCTGGATGAAAATGTTTTCTACCGACTGCTGGAAAGCGACGAAGAAGCATTTAACGATGTGACCGAGCCGCGCTTGGTTCATTCGGATCTCTGGGCGGGCAATGTCTTCATCCGCGAAGACAAGATCGTCGCCATCATCGACTGGGAGCGCTGCCTCTGGGCGGATCCCCTGATCGAGAGGGGCTTTCGCAGTGAGTTCCTAAAGCATTCCTTCCTCAAAGGCTATCAGCGGGAGGAACCCTTCACCGCGAAAGAGCGCAGAAGACTTCGCTGGTACGATCTGTACTACTATATGACACTGGCCGTGGAAGAATGCGCGCGTGAATACGATGACGCAGACTACCACGAACATGTCTGGAAACAGTACCATCAGGCGCTGTCCCAATTAAAACTGGATTAATATTATAAAAGATAAAGGAGACCTTATGTATTCTTTCGATGAAATCAAGAAGACGGATCCCGAGATCGCCGCAGCCATCGCCGCGGAGGTTTCCCGTCAGAACAGTCACATTGAGTTGATCGCTTCGGAGAACTTCGTAAGTAAGGCAGTTATGGCAGCCATGGGCAGCCCCCTTACCAACAAGTACGCCGAGGGATATCCGGGTAAGCGTTACTACGGCGGCTGCGAGTGTGTAGACGTTGTAGAGGAACTGGCACGTGAGAGAGCGAAGGAGCTCTTCGGCTGCGAATATGTAAACGTACAGCCGCACTCCGGCGCACAGGCAAACATGGCCGTATTCTTCGCAGTGCTGAACCCGGGCGACACCTACATGGGCATGAACCTGGCACACGGCGGCCATCTGTCGCACGGCAGCCCGGTCAATATGTCCGGTAAGTATTTCAACTGCGTACCTTATGGTGTAAATGACGACGGTTTCATCGATTACGACGAGGTTCGCCGCATTGCCCTCGAGTGCAAGCCCAAGATGATCGTTTGCGGTGCTTCCGCATATCCGCGTGAAATCGATTTCAAGCGTTTCCGTGAGATCGCTGACGAAGTCGGCGCAGTACTGATGGCAGATATCGCTCATATTGCAGGTCTGGTA
>ONPC01000186.1 GCA_900319565.1 uncultured Eubacteriales bacterium
AATGTCATATAATTCATCTAACGGCACGACATCTTCATGCGCTGCGATCTGCAGCACACTGTCGGCCGATGTATAAACGATGAGCGCCCCGGTCTTTCTGTGTTCCTCGCCGTAGTCGGCGATCACCTGTGTTCCGGAGTACGGACGGTTACATAAGATCTCGCGTCCGGTCACCTTACGGATCTGATCCAGGAGTTCGTTTGGAAAACCTTCGGGAAAAACCGGCAGAGGCTGATCGGAAACTACGCCGGCGATCTCCCAGTGACCGATGGTGCTGTCCTTTCCCATGGAACGTTCCGCGATCCTGCAGACCAGAGACGGCGCAGGCGCGCTCACATGACTCAGGCTCTCGATCCCATGAATACGGAAGAACCCGAGTGAATCGAGGTTCGGCATGGCAAAATATGGGCTCTTCGATGCCGCCAGAAGTGTATGCGAACCTTCATCTCCAAACAATCTGGCATCGGGTGTCTCACCTACGCCCACGCTGTCCAGAACGATCATAAAAACCCGCTTCATATCATCCTCTCCTGTTTCGTTTTCTACGAGGCAAAAATTCTGTGATCACGGCGAACAAAAAGATCGCAACCATGGCAAACATGACAATATTCATCCATTTGCGGATCTTAGCACTGTCAGCCGAATGGATCTCGCCATTCTGCGGATCCAAAGCCGCACGACTTTCCGTCGTGGATTCGGACGGATCGGTGACCGGTTTGATCGAAAAACCGCTACCTTCCTCACTCGTTTCTCCTTCCGTCTCCACCGCTGCAGTCGTCGCTCCCGGCTCGGGAATCACCACGACCGAAACGGGTGAAAGGGATGTTTCGCCCTCGATCACTTCCTCTGTCGTCGGTTCCGTGGTCGGTGCAGGTGTCGTCGGCGGATCGGTCGGAGCCTGTGTCGACGGGTCAGCCGGAGCCTGCGTTGATGTTTCCTGCGGCGCCTGTGTCGGCGGGTCGGTCGGTGCCTGCGTCGGCGGCTCGGGCGGTGCCTGTGTCGGCGGATCCGTCGGTGCCTCCGTTGGCGGGTCGGTCGGTGCCTGCGTCGGCGGAACCACTGCGACCGGCTTCACGTAATTGCTGGCAACATAATAGATCTGACCGCTGTAGTTGATCTGGCTCCAATAGTTATCCCAGACCGCAATACGATGCAGGACGGTACCCTCGGCGATCCGGCCGATAATCTCGGAATCTGTCGTGGGGAGCATGCGGAGATTTACTCCGCCGTTGGTATTAAAAACGACAACATCCTCTTCGGAATATGTCCAGTTCGTCTGAGTGATGTTTCCCGCAACGGCATCATAAGCATAATTGAGCAGTCCGATCGTATCGGAGTAGAACGACGCTTCCTGCCCCTGCATGATCACGCAGATCAGGTTTACTCCGAAGCGGTTTGCTTCGGTGACCAACGTCCGGCCGGCCTGCGGTGTCTTTCCTGTCTTACCGGCAAAAACGCCTTCACATACGTAACCGGGAGCTCCGGCAACGATGCGATGTCCCATCTCCAGCTGACGTGCCGCATTCGCATTCGTACGCGGGATCACGTAACTCGGGGTCGATGCCAATTTGTGGAACACGGGGTTCTTCATTGCTTCAGCGAAGATCAACGCCATGTCCCGGGGAGTTGTATAATGCTGCGGATCATGCAAACCATGCGCATTCACAAAATGTGTATTCGTACATCCGATCTGAGCCGCGCGCTCATTCATCATCGCGGCAAATGCCTCGACGGAACCAGCGGTATACTCCGCCAGCATGTTTGCGCATTCATTGGCCGAAGCTAAGAACATGCCGTAGAGCACGTCTTCAAAGCGCATCTGCTCTCCGGCCTTCGCCTTCGGGTGCAATTTAGAAGAATCCGCGGGCAGTGTCACTGCCGACTGGGTAAAGGCAACGACGGCATTCATGTCCTGGCAGTGTTCGATTGCTACCAAGGCGGTCATGATCTTAGTGATACTGGCCGGATAATGGACCTCGTCCAGTCCGCGTCCGCAGATGACTTTACCGTTGTCGGGATTATATACGATATATGCGACCGAGACCGCTCCGACACCCGGATTCACATCGGCATAAACCGTACGCGAAGCCACGGGAAGCAGCCCGAGAATTAAGCATAAGAAAAGGATCCGTAAGGATTTCCGCTGTTTCATTCATGTTCTCCTGTGATGGATCTTTATAAGTAGACAGACCCTCATAGTATTATACCGCATAGCCCGTCAAATAGCAAGTATTATTAAGAAAAGCGGATGGCCGAAAAACGGCCATCCGCTCAATATCGGATCATCTCTGATCGAAAGTATTCAATTACAGTGTAGGACCAGCAGCAACGAGTGCCTTACCTGCATCGTTGGTCTCGTACTTCTTGAAGTTCTTGATAAATCTGGAAGCCAGATCCTTTGCCTTCTCCTCCCAAACGGAAGCGTCAGCATAGGTGTCGCGAGGATCCAGAATAGCAGGATCTACGCCCGGAAGGCTGGTCGGAACCTCGAAGTTGAACATCGGGATCTTCTTTGTAGGAGCCTTATCGATGTCACCGCTCAGGATCGCATCGATGATACCACGGGTATCCTTAATGGAGATACGCTTACCGGTGCCGTTCCAACCGGTATTTACCAGGTAAGCCTTAGCGCCGCTCTTCTTCATCTTCTTAACGAGTTCCTCACCGTACTTCGTAGGATGAAGCTCCAGGAAAGCCTGACCGAAGCAAGCGGAGAATGTAGGAGTAGGCTCAGTGATACCACGCTCGGTTCCTGCAAGCTTAGCTGTGAAACCGGACAGGAAGTAGTACTGTGTCTGCTCGGGAGTCAGGATGGAAACGGGAGGAAGTACTCCGAAAGCATCGGCTGACAGGAAGATGACGTTCTGTGCATCAGGACCTGCAGAAACGGGGCTGACCTTCTTGTCGATGTTC
>ONPC01000119.1 GCA_900319565.1 uncultured Eubacteriales bacterium
GGTAAGGTGAAGAGCGTGATCACATTTGCCGCGATCTTTCCCGCGTCGCACTATGTCGTGCCGAAGGAGCAGCTCGAGCGCGCGGCGCGCGAGATCCTGATCGAGATGGAGCAGCGCGTACAGGAGTTTAAGTCGCAGGGGCGCCTGATCGAGGCACAGCGCATCAGTGAGCGGACACGTTACGACGTGGAGATGCTGCGGGAGACCGGGTTCTGCTCGGGCATCGAAAACTATTCCAGATATTTGACGAACCAGCCCGCGGGCGCGCCGCCGTTCACGCTGATGGATTATTTTCCGAAGGATTTCCTGATCATCATCGATGAGTCACACATGACGCTGCCGCAGATCCGGGCCATGTATGCGGGCGACCGTTCGCGTAAGACGACGCTGGTGGACTACGGTTTCCGCCTGCCCAGCGCCCTGGATAACCGCCCCTTATATTTCGGCGAGTTTGAAGAAAAGATCAACCAGATGCTGTTTGTGTCGGCGACACCCGGCGAATACGAGCAGCAGCATGAACTGCTGCGGACGGAGCAGGTGATCCGTCCGACCGGCCTTTTGGATCCGGAGATTTTCGTGCGTCCCGTGGAGGGTCAGGTCGATGATCTTTTGGGCGAGATCCGCAGGACCGTACAGCAGAAGAATAAAGTTCTCGTCACGACACTTACGAAGAAGATGGCAGAGGACCTGACCGAGTATTATCGGGGCCTCGGCGTCCGCGTGAAATACCTGCACTCGGACATCGATACGCTCGAGCGTTCGGAGATCATCCGCGACATGCGTATGGATCAGTTCGACGTGCTGGTTGGCATCAACCTCCTGCGAGAGGGCCTGGATATCCCGGAGATCGCCCTGGTCGCGATTCTGGACGCGGATAAGGAGGGCTTCCTGCGTTCGGAGACCTCGCTGATCCAGACCATCGGCCGTGCCGCGCGTAATGCGGAGGGCCGCGTCGTGATGTATGCGGATACGCAGACCGATTCAATGAAGAACGCGATCTCGGAGACCGTGCGCCGCCGTGCCATCCAGCAGGCGTATAATGAGGCCAATGGCATCACGCCGCAGACGGTCCAGAAGGCGGTCCGCGACCTGATCTCCATCTCGAAGAAGGCGGAGCAGGCGTCAGCGCAGCTGGAGAAGGATCCCGAGTCGATGAGCGAGAAGGAACTCGCGAAACTGATCTCCGACGTGGAGAAGCAGATGCGCAAGGCGGCAGCCCAGCTCGATTTCGAGAGCGCTGTGGAGCTGCGTGACCGTCTGTTCGAATTAAAGAAACTACAGGAGCAAATGAACTAACCGATGGGAAGTTTTATTAAGATCCGCGGGGCCGCGGAACACAATTTGAAGAATATCAACGTCGATATCCCGCGTGAGAAACTGGTCGTGCTGACCGGCCTTTCAGGCTCGGGTAAATCGTCGCTTGCGTTTGACACGATCTATGCGGAGGGTCAGCGACGCTACATGGAGTCGCTTTCTTCGTATGCGCGCCAGTTCCTGGGGCAGATGGAGAAACCGAATGTCGAGCGCATCGAAGGCCTGTCGCCTGCGATCTCCATCGACCAGAAGTCGACGAACCGAAACCCGCGTTCGACCGTGGGCACGGTGACGGAGATCTACGACTACTTGCGACTTTTGTATGCGCGTGTGGGCACCGTGCACTGCCCGAACTGTAAACGCGAAATCCGCCGCCAGACGGTGGACCAGATGGTGGACCAGATCCTGGCCATGCCGGAAAAGACGCGCATCCAGGTTCTGTCGCCGGTCGTTCGCGGCCGCAAGGGCGAACATGTGAAGGTGCTGGAGCAGGCGCGTAAGAGCGGCTACGTTCGCGTGCGCGTGGACGGAAACCTGTATGAACTGTCAGAGGAGATCAAACTCGATAAAAACATCAAGCACTCGATCGAGATCGTCATTGACCGGTTGTCGGTGCGCCCGGGCCTGGAGACCCGCCTGACGGACTCGCTGGAAAACGCGATGAAGTTGGCGGAAGGTCTGGTCTACGTGGACGTGATCGATGGGGATATGCTGACATTTTCCCAGAATTTTGCATGCCCGGACTGCGGCATCAGCATAGAGGAAGTCGAGCCGCGAAGCTTCTCCTTCAACAATCCGTTCGGCGCATGCCCGGACTGTACGGGCCTCGGATTTACGATGGA
>ONPC01000187.1 GCA_900319565.1 uncultured Eubacteriales bacterium
AACTACAAGGTGCTGCAGAACATCGAGGTGAAGACCGGCAGATATCACGGCAAAGAGGATGCGATGAAGATCATCGAGGAGTGCCGCGAACGGTACAAAAACCATTAAAATGTTGGTAATAATGAACTAAAACACCATCATTCTGATGGTTGTCCTTGACTTGTGACCGATGATCTGTTCGGTTAAAGTTGAGAACCGATAGGAGGTATTATGAAAAAGAGTTTCGGTATGATGGTCGTTGCTTTGTTGATACTCGGGTGCCTGGGAGGCTGCAAGGAGAAAGACACACACGAAAGGATCAACGACGAGATAGCCATAAGCGAAGCGAACTTTCCGGATGAAAACTTCCGGGCGTATATCTCGGAATTCTTTGATCCGGATAAAAGCGGAGGACTATCCGATCATGAGATTTCAAGGGTAGAGGAAATATATGTATCTTGGGAGGAAGTATCTGACCTTACGGGGGTCGAGGTATTTTCCGAGTTGATGTATTTGTCTTGCGAGATGAACCTGATCACGAAACTGGACGTGTCGCAGAATCATAAGTTACGAGGATTATATTGCGGGTATAATCGATTATCGAGTCTGGATGTATCGAAGAATAAAGAACTGAAGATCTTGCGATGCGATAATAACCAACTGAACCAACTGAAAGTAGGTGAATTGCCTGAATTATGGTGGTTGATATGCTCCAATAATCAACTGTCTAAACTCGATGTCGCGGGATCCTCTCGTTTGAAATGGGTTTCGTGCGATGGCAATAAGCTGACCGGGATAGATCTGAGTAAGAACAAAAAGCTTGGCGATATCAATTGTTCAGATAATCAGCTCACCAAGCTGGATGTTTCCAAGAACCCGAAACTGGTGGGGCTCACCTGCAGTAACAATCAGTTGCAAAATCTGGATCTGATGAATAATTATAGACTGCGGTCTTTGATATGCGAGGGTAATCCGTTAGTGAGACTGGATCTCAGTCGTTGTGATTATGATATAGTATATTCGGCGGATGACGGGGTTGAGGTCGATATGACCTATAAGGAACCGGACAATGGCCCGGCGATAGATGATAAGAATTTCCCGAATGAGAACTTTCGGCAGTACATATTGAAAGAGATCGACCGGGATAAGAACGGCATCCTTTCGGAACGGGAGATGAGAACTACCATCGATATTTCGGTAGAAAGTGATGACCTGACCGGAATAGGGTATTTTACTGAATTGGAGCACTTGAATTGTTTTGGGGGTGGGCTTAAGGAGTTGGACTTATCGCATAACCACAAGCTTATTAATCTATCCTGCGATGGCAATCAACTGACAGAATTGGATTTATCGAAAAACACGGAATTGGAAAAACTATACTGCAGCGACAATGCATTGACTAAATTGAACCTATCGAAAAACACGGAATTGTTTTACTTGGAATGTAGCGGAAATCAACTGGAAGAACTGGATCTGCGGAAGAACCTGAAATTGGAGCTTTTGAACTGCAGTGACAATCAGTTGACGAAGCTGGACTGCTCAAAGAACACTCAATTGACTGGATTGAACTGCCAAAATAACCCATTGGAACGTTTGGACTTTCACAACTGCCTGCCATACATAGAAGTGCAGCTTCCAATGGAAAGAAATGTGCAGTTGCTGGCCCCGGAGGGCTATCCGTCGGAAAAACTCCCGGCTTTTCCAGCTGGATACATAATGTAAAGGAGACTGAACATGACAGTTAGAGAAGCAATCAAAGCGCGCCATTCGGTGCGTCAGTTTAAGGATATGGCGATCCGTGAGGAGGATCGGGAGGAACTTCAGGATCTGATCGAGGTGTGCAACCGCGAGAGTGGGCTGAACATCCAGTTGATCTGTGACGATCCAGAGTGTTTCAGCACATTCATGGCGAAATACGGGAAGTTCAAAAATGCGAATAATTACGTGGCCCTCGTGGGACCGAAGGATATGGAGGACCTGGCGGAGAGATGCGGCTATTACGGGCAGAGGATCGTTCTGGCGGCGCAGATGCTGGGCCTGAATACATGTTGGGTAGCCGGCTCATATGGTAAGGGAAAATGCAAGGCGGACCACGAGAAGGGCGAGAAACTGGTCTGCGTGATCGCACTGGGCTACGGTGAGACCGAGGGTGTGCCTCACAAGACGAAGCCGATGAGCAAACTGTGCGACGTACCGGAGGAAGAGATGCCCGTTTGGTTTAAGAACGGTGTGATCGGAGCCATGCTGGCGCCGACGGCGCTGAACCAGCAAAAATGGCGCGTTACTCTGGATGGCGAAGAAGCAAAGATCACGACGAAGATGGGACCCATGACAAAGATCGACTTAGGTATCGTGAAGTATAATTTCGAGGCGGCATCCGGACATAAGGTGTGGGTCGGAAGGGAGGACCATGTTTGGAAAGAAGAAAAAAGTGAAGAAGACTTATGACCGCGAAAACAAGCGTCCGGTACTGCGCTGCAGCATTTGCAACGGCGAACAGGTCGCGGGGTTTAAGGACATCCACACCGGGGAGTTCGAAGAGATCGGATTGATCCGCAGTCCTGAGGAACTGAAGGAATTCATGGAGATGTACGATATCACCGAGATCAAGAAAGAATATTGACCATATAGGGGAGAGGATATGAGAAACCGATATTTGGATGAAGCGGCGATCCACATGCTGCAATGTGTGCATGATTTTCGCCGAGGACTGCGTGTGTGTGCGCGGCGCGACGACGGGCGTATCGACGGGCGTGAGGCACGGACCATCCGGAGCCTGGAACGTACGGCGAACCGGCTGCAGCGAAAATTGGAGCGCTATTTGGGGAAGAAACTGGTAGAAATGGATGGAGGGCTTTTGGAAGACGAAAAGCCGGGTGAAACAGTTATTGAGACAGCAAATGAAGAAGCAAATTAAGATCCGGGCATTTCTGCTGTGCTTCGCTCTTATGTGCTTGACGGGGTGTGAAAAGACGCCGGAGCAGGAGAGGATGTCGTCGCCGACGGCAGAACCGAAAACGGAGGCGACGACGGCAGAGCCGAAAACGGAGACGACGA
>ONPC01000163.1 GCA_900319565.1 uncultured Eubacteriales bacterium
TCGATGTTAGTGGATGTACGGCCTTACAATACTTATATGTCGGTAAGGACACTATTGTTATTGGGGCATCGGACAATTTGATGATAGATCGATACGATATGCCTTAATAAATCAAACAAAACCGCTAAGTGCGACTGTGCCCATTCGATATGGTAACTTGTGTTGGGATTAGGTTAGGGTTGATATTTTTTTAGAAGCATACTCTTTGAACAGATTTAATTAGCGTAAGCGCCAGCCGGCATTTTTGCCGGCTGGCGCTTACGTTTTTGTGAGGAAGTAACTCGGTATGGCATTGACCGGAAAGAATACGAAGATTTATCTGTAAAAATGTAACTTAAAGTAATTCCCCACTGGATTTGGTGTATAATATAAGTGAGGCTGTTGAAACGTCAAAAAACCTCGTGAAATCATTCTTGAAATATTGGAGGATGTTGGGATTATGAATCGTAGATGTATTGCCATAGGGATGGCGTTGAGTTTAATTTTGTCCATGGCCGGATGCAAGAAGGGCGGAGAGACGGAGCCGACCGAGGCGCCCGGAAAGAGTGGTTTGGATACTTCTCAAACGACTGTTGTTGACATGAATGATCCGACCCCGGGAGATTACGGGAAAATATATTATGCGCCGGTCGATGAAGCACATGTTGCCGAGGATGATATCAGTATGTATATCGATAACGAGCTTCTGATCGTGGTAAAAGATGGGGTATCGGAAGAGCAGGTCCGCCAATTAGCAGAAAAATATAATAGTGAGATCGTAGGTGCAATTGAATTTACCGGAGATTACCAGCTTCGGTTAGGAGAGACTTTATCGAAAGAGGGGCTGGAGAATACCCTGTTGAGAATAAGAGACGAAGACATAGTAACAAGTGCTTCACTTAATTATGTTGCACCTGTTTCCAATAACGCAGAAACAGCAGAAAGAGATGGCTTTAAATTTGGCGAGGAATGGCAGAACGACTTAAAGGAAGCTGAAGGGCTAGGAAAGAGTTGGGGCTTTGAAGTTATTAATACGCTTGGAGCATGGGATGAGCTAAACGCGCATAAAGACCAGGTGAAACCGGTTAGGGTTGGCTTGGTCGATGGTGGTTTTGACATCTCCCATAATGATCTGGCCTTTGCTGAAGTTTTTTATGACCGAGGAGCGAACAACAGGACGACCAATTTAGATTCTGAAACTACGAAGCATGGTACACATGTTGCCGGTATTATGGCCGCAAGATGTGATAATTCGAAAGGAATATGTGGGGTGTATCCCTATGGCGCATATAATTTATATGGAGTTTCTAACGGCTTTGCAACTCCAAAAGAGCAGTTAGATTCTGTTATGTATCTGAAGATCGCATATGCTGAGTTGATCGTCAGAAATGTAAAAGTAATAAATGTTAGTTGGGGATTTAACTGGTATCTGTTCCCGAATTTTAAGGGGGGTTACGACCCTTTGACAAATAACGTCGATTATGGAAAAGTGAAGGAAATGATGGAGTCACCTTCTAACATTCAGAAAAAGGCTGAAGAGGGAAAGGCATTAGGAGACTTCCTTGAAAGAATACTGAAGAAAAACAAATATGATTTTGTGATTGTCTGTGCGGCGGGCAATGATTCAAATCCTAAAGTGGGGCATATTGATTGTCAGTTGGCATCTTGGAATACACTAATTCGTAAGGAAGATTTCCCTAATGCCTATGATCGAATAATTGTAGTTGGATCAGTTGATAATACTTTGAATATGGCGTTTAATTCAAACGGAGGAGATAGAGTGGACGTTTATGCACCTGGAGGAGGTTCTTCGCCTACGGATATCCTAGGCGATTTTTTTGGAGGCGGTGCTGCCAGAGCTTTACTTCGTGCGAATCCGGATATTTTCTCAACTCTGCCAGGAAACAAATATGGAACCATGAGCGGTACCTCACAGGCAGCTCCGCATGTAGCGGGTGTTGCGGCCATGGTGTGGAGTGCTAATAACTCTTTGAAGGGCGCGCAAGTAAAAGAAATCATCGTAAAAGACGCGAATAAGAGTACGTTGTGTACATCTTGCCATATGGTTGACGCACAGAAAGCTGTTAGTGATGCTTTTAAGGAAAAGGGGACAGGAGATGCTGCTGACTCTCAAAACGGAATTGTTATGAGTTATGTAGTTGAGCGCTTTCACGAGGACAATAAAATTGAAAAAGCAAAAATCGAATTTAAAAACAGTGAAACCGGAGAGGTGGTTTATTTAGAAAATCCCACCACCGGAGAGAAGGTTTTGCCGGAAACGGATAAGGAAGGGCATTTTGAAATCGCGCTTCCGGAGGGAAAGTATACATTATCTGTCAAGGCAGATGGCTATGAAGATTATGAATGGCCGGATGGTGAGGATTTTGAGAATCCGCTCGTTGTTAAAAATGGACAAGTTAAATATTTGGAGAGCTGGATCAAACTGAAACGAGCCGACGCAACCGCGAATAGTTCAGCTCCTACGGGCGAGAACGAAGAACCTACTAAGGCAGATCCGTTTGCCCCGGAAACAGAAACAACAGAAGAAACGAAGGAAGCAACTTCATCCAATCCATTAGCCCGTGAAAGTAACGGGTATATCATCTTCGGCCATTATGAGCAGGACAACAACATAGAGAACGGTAAGGAGCCAATAGAGTGGGATATTCTTGATGAGAATGCGAACGGAAAGCTCCTGATCAGCCGTTATGTTCTGGATGCTGTTCCGTTTAACAACGAATATGCGGAAGTGACCTGGGAGACTTGTTCCCTGCGGGAGTGGTTGAATAAGGATTTCTTAAATGAGGCATTTACCAAGGACGAGCAGGTTCTGATTCCGAAAGCACATCTGAAGAACAGTGGTATTGAGATGCCAGGCGGAAACGACACAGATGATCAGGTGTTCTGCCTGAGCCTGGATGAGGCTGCAAAGTATTACAAGTTTACGTATGATAAATATTCATATTTTGGCTTCAAGAAGGAACTGATCAGCCTGCCCACGGAATATGCAAAGGCACATGGTATGCGGACTTTTAATGCAAAGGATTGTATCGATGGGCCGATTGGTGATGAGTATTGGTTTGATGGTTATGCGCCCAAGGGCTACCAGGCGTCCATAGCGGATCTGGCAGGAACGTACTGGTGGCTTCGTACGATGGGCTGGGACTGTGATGCATGCGCGGTTTTCCCTAATGGACTTGCAGGAGCGCACTATGAGTCCGGAGTAAGTGCTGAAAACTACGGCGTCCGTCCTGTTTTGTGGATCAGCAATGAAGCAATTAAAGGAGAGACCGAAACTGAGCCGAATTTGCCTGAACCATACGATGGCGATGGCGTTGCCATCAATGCGGAGAATTTCCCGGATGAGCGTTTCCGCATGTTATTACAGGATGATTATGACGAGGATGGCAACTGGGTTTTCAGTAAAGAGGAACTTGAAGAGATTAAAAAGGTAGATGTGTTCGAAGAGAACATCTCCAGTTTGCAGGGGATAGAACTCCTTTATAATTTGCAGAGGCTGCAATGCGGAAAGAATAAGTTGACGCGTCTGGATGTGAGTCATAATACGAAATTGAAGTATTTAGCATGTTCGAATAATCCTCTGTCCGGCCTGGACGTGAGTCACAATACGGCGCTGGAAGAATTGTATTACAGCGGAACCGGTCTGAAGGAAGTAGATACAAGTAAAAATACCAATTTGAAGGTGCTGTATTGTTCGGAAAATGATATGACACACTTAGATGTAAGTCATAATCCGGCTCTGGAAGCATTGGGGTGTAAAGGGAATCAGCTGACGAGTCTGGATGTAAGCAAGAATACAAAACTGGAGAAACTTTACTGCTCCAGTAATCTGCTGACGGAACTGGATTTAAGTCACAATCCGGACCTAAAACAACTGCATTGTCAAGTGAACGAATTACAGACACTGGATGTAAGCCGCCATCCGCTGTTGGTCGGATTGGAGTGCTTTTACAATCAACTGACGGAACTGGATGTAAGTCATAATCCGATGTTGACAAGCATAGACTGTGGAAGTAACCAATTAAAGTCGTTCGATGTAAGTCATAACCCAGCGCTGACAAGTTTGACTTGCGGAGGCAATCAATTGGAGAGCCTTGATGTGAGCCATAATGAGGAACTGAAGGAGCTACGGTGCGCAGCTAATCAAATTTCAAATCTTGATCTAAGTAAGAACAAGCAGTTGACGTATCTGAGAATAGATAAAAAAACAGGTTTTACCGGTTTGGTGCCGGGCGTTGATGTTGAACTGGTGGATGGAGGTAAATTCACCCATATGACATCCGAATAACACATTCATCACACTTCGAAAGGAGGCCCACTATGTCTACGAGACAGGAACGAGTTGAAGTTTTTCAGGATACATTGGCCTGGATCCGCGAGGATGCGCAGCTGAAGCAGGCGCTGGAGGCGGCGCAGAAGGCGACGAAGGTGTTTTACGAGGATGATTATCCGGAGTTTGATGCGTCAAAGAGTGTGAATACGAGGATCTCGGTCAGCCGGGATCGGAGTTTTCAGGCGGCCATTCGGCTTAAGAGGGAGCATCCGGAGGCGCGGGTCGCGGTCATGAATTTTGCCAATGCGTTCCATCCGGGCGGCGGTGTGGCCGGCGGCGCGTCGGCGCAGGAGGAGTGCCTGTGCAGGACGTCCACGCTGTATCCGGTGTTAGATCGCCGGGAGATGAAGGACACGTACTACCGGCATCATTACGAGTTAAACTCGCCGAAGGCGACCGACTCGCTGATCTACACAAAAGGCGTGGTGGTCTGCAAGACGGACGAAGACCGGCCGCGGCGTATGCCGCGGGAGCAGTGGGTCACGGTCGATGTGATCACGATCGCAGCGCCGGATCTGCGCGATCAGTCCAATTTTTTCTTTGATCTGGTGAACGGCGGGGCCGCGATGAGCGGCGATGAGCTGTTTGAATGCCATGTGAAGCGGATCACACATATGCTGACCTGCGCGGCGGCGCAGGGGGCGCAGATCCTGGTGCTGGGGGCTTTTGGGTGCGGCGCGTTTCAGAATGATCCGGAGGTCGTAGCGGCGGCGTTTAAGAAGGCGCTGGAGGACTTCCCGAAGGTGTTCCGATGCATTGAGTTCGCGGTGTATTGCCCGCCGCAGGGCAGCCGCAACTATGAGGTTTTTAAGAGTGTTTTTATGACGCGGGAGCGGTATCAAAACGCGATCCGCGGTTGCCTGGTCGGCGGCGCGGTCGGTGACGCCCTGGGCTATGCGATCGAGTTTTCCGGAGAGGCGGAGATATTCGCTGAGTACGGAGAGCAGGGAATCACCGAGTACGAATGTGACCGCAGAAACGGGAAGGCGCTGATCTCCGACGATACGCAGATGACGCTGTTTACGGGCTGCGGCCTGCTGGTGGGTCAGACGCGCGGGGCACTTCGCGGCATTTCGGCCATGCCCAGGCACTATGTGGCCATGGCGTATCAGGACTGGCTTAGGACGCAGGAGATGTCATACGCGGCGGGCTCGGCGGGAAGCCGGGACGAACGGCCCATCCGGGTCTCCTGGCTGCGGGACGTGCCGGAGATGTATGCTCGGCGGGCTCCGGGAAATACCTGCCTGTCCGCTTTGCACATGAGACAGTCGCAGGAGGTCGGAGACTCCTATATCGATTCAAAGATCAATGACAGCAAGGGCTGCGGCGGCATCATGCGCGTGGCTCCGATGGCGCTGTGCTACGACCATGTCGAGATCGAAAAGATCGACATGGAAGCCGCGGAGATCGCAGCGATCACTCACAGCCATTCGCTGGGCTACATGCCGGCGGCGGTGCTGGCGCACATCCTGCACAGCATCGTGTTCGGGGACGGGCGGCAGACGCTGAAGGAGATCGTCCGGGAGGCTCGGGACACGGCCGAAAAACTGTTTGCCGGCGATCCGCACCTGCAGGAACTGACGGACATCATGGATCTGGCAGTCGAACTTTCCGAAAACACATGTCCCGATTTGGAGAACATCCACCGCCTGGGTGAAGGCTGGGTGGCAGAGGAAACCTTGGGCATAGCCCTGTACTGTGCGTTAAAGTACGCGGATGATTTTTCGGCCGGCGTGATCGCGGCAGTCAACCATAAGGGCGACAGCGACTCGACGGGCGCCGTGACCGGAAACATTCTGGGAGCGCTGCTGGGGCTGGATGCCATTGACCAAAAATGGAAGAAGGATCTGGAACTGTATGATGTGATCGTGGAGATGGCGGACGACCTGTGTTTCGGCTGCCGCATGAGCGAGCACAGCGCTTACAAAGATCCGGACTGGGAGCGGAAATACATTCACATGCAGTGGAAGGATGCTAAACAGGATTGACGATTTTAGCGGCTTCGGCTATGATGAAGTCGTAAGGTAAGGAAAAAACAGTGAGGTAAATGAAGATGAGAAAAACGAAGATCATTTGTACGATAGGGCCTGCGAGCGAGCAGGAGAACACGATCCGGGAGATGTGTCGGGCCGGAATGAATGTGGCCAGACTCAATTTTTCTCATGGAACGCATGAAGAGCACCAAACCAAGATCGACACGATAAAAAAAGTCCGGGATGAACTGGGCCTGCCCATCGCGATCATGCTGGATACGAAAGGACCGGAATACCGCATTAAGACGTTTGAAAACCATAAGGTTTTCTTAAACGACGGGGATACGTTCGTTTTTACTACGGACGACTGCGTCGGAACGAAGGAGCGGGTCTCCGTGAATTATAAGAATCTGGCGAACGAGGTCGCGGTCGGCGACATCATTCTGGTCAATAACGGCCTGCTTTCCTTTAAGGTCACGCAGATCTGTGACGCTTCCATTGTCTGTGAGGTGATCACGGGCGGCGAGATGTCCGACCGCAAGAGCATGAATTTTCCGAATCATGTGCTGAAGGGGGAGTATCTCAGCGAACAGGATAAGGCGGATATTCTATTCGGCATTAAAAACGATGTCGATTTTGTCGCGGCTTCCTTCGTTTCCACGAAGGAGGATGTGGCGTCGCTTCGCGCATTTCTCGACGAAAACGGCGGGCAGGACATCGATATCATCGCGAAGATCGAAAACCGTTCGGGCGTGGATCACATCGATGAGATCTGTGAGATCGCGGATGGCGTTATGGTGGCCAGAGGCGACCTAGGGGTCGAGATCCCTTTTGTTGAGGTGCCGTCCATTCAGAAGTACCTGATCAAAAAATGCCGTTTGCTGGGAAAGCGTGTCATCACCGCGACGGAGATGATGGAGTCCATGATCGAGAAGCCGAGGCCTACGCGGGCAGAGATCTCCGACGTGGCCAATGCAGTCTATGACGGATCCTCTGCGATCATGCTGTCCGGAGAGACCGCTTCGGGAAAATACCCGGTCGCGGCCGTGAAGAATATGGCGGAGATCGCGGAGACGACCGAACTGGCGATCGATTATCGCAGGCAGTTCGCCACGACGGAATACAAGATCAAAAACAGCATCGATGCGGTATCCCACGCCACCTGCGCGATGGCAGTCGACACAGAGGCAA
>ONPC01000191.1 GCA_900319565.1 uncultured Eubacteriales bacterium
TAGGAGGTGCCATCGGGCACCTCCTTTATGTATCTTAGTGCTTAAGGAAGGTAGGAATACGAATTCCCGTGCTTCCGTTGTCGTCCTTACCGGGCTTCTTCTGGGTGAATGCCGGCGGCGTATAGGTCTGCGGCTCGGCAGGCTGTGCCGGAGCGGGCTGCGCCGGAGTTACCGGAGTCTCACCGGCCGGAACCGAAGCGGTATCTGTTACCGGCTTCTCGAATGTCGGCGGCTGATAGTTGAACGTACGGTTCATCTGCGGCTTAACAGCGCTCTTGAAAGAGGAACCGACATTATTATTTAAGTTCAGGGAACGATCCTCAACGCCGGTAGCGATAACGGTGATCGATACGGTATCCGGTGCGGATGTCTCGAAGGTGGTACCGAAGATGATGTTTGCATCCTCTCCTGCCATCTCCTGAACGTTGCTGACTGCTTCATAGATCTCGGGAAGGGAAACCTCACCGGAGATGTTAACGAGAACGTGGGAAGCGCCCTCGATGGTGGTCTCAAGAAGCGGGCTGGATACAGCAAGACGCATAGCCTCGATCGCTTTGTCGTCGCCCTTCGCGGTACCGATACCGATATGCGCGATACCCTTATCCTTCATGACGGTCTGAACGTCAGCGAAGTCGAGGTTGATGAGACCCGGGCTGTTGATCAGGTCTGTGATACCCTGAACACCCTGCTGCAGTACTTCGTCGGCACGCTTGAATGCGTCCAGAACGGAAGTTCTGCGATCTACGATCTCAAGGAGACGGTCGTTCGGGATAACGATCAAAGTATCCACTGCCTCCTTCAGATTTGCGATACCTGCGAGCGCATTCTGCATACGAACGCGGCCTTCAAAAGCAAAAGGCTTGGTAACAACACCTACGGTAAGGATGCCGGCCTCTTTTGCAAGACGGGCAATAACAGGCGCAGCACCGGTTCCGGTTCCGCCGCCCATACCACAGGTAATGAATACCATATCTGCGCCGGTCATAAGTCCACGCAGTTCCTCAATGTTCTCCTCAGCAGCCTTCTCTCCAACTTCAGGCTTAGCTCCGGCACCGAGGCCCTTCGTCAACTTCTCACCGATCTGAAGATAGGTAGGAGCCTTGCACATCTGCAAAGCCTGACGATCTGTATTTACTCCGATGAATTCAACACCGGCGATATTCTCATCGATCATGCGGTTAACGGCGTTATTTCCTGCACCGCCGACACCGATCACAATTATTCTAGCTGCTCCCTCAGTTTCGTTAATCTTAATCTCTAACAAGGTGATTTCCTCCTTATGTTGTCTTGTGCTGCATCGGGAAACATATACAACATCCGTCACATGCTATCGTTACCCCATCCCGATTTCACGCGACACACTTTATACTATATTTTATTTCCGCGAAAGAATCAACCACAAATTCAAAAAAAATCAAAGAAATTTTAATTTTCCCCGTCTTCGGGTTCATATTCATCTCTTTTGAAAATGATGTCCGCATTCGGATTATCATTGTCATAAGACCGCAGGATCAGGGATCCTGCCTGCCCTTCCACTTTCGGATAGATCTCCGCCAAACGGCGGATCTTTCCGGTGATGCTCTTCATGGTCCCGAGGTATACACGAACCCGGTCCATGTGCAGAATGATCTCACCGCTCAGGGTAAAGCGGATCAACGAGACCGGAAGCTGCTTTTTTTGGATCTCACCCGCCAGGGAGATGATGGTCCGAAATACTTCGGGGTCCTCCACCGGTAAGGCTTCATCCTTTACAAAATAGTCAAAATCCAACCCTTCTACATGAGGAATGACCGATCCTTCGGAAGAATTCTCTCCGGCGTCCGGCGCGTGATCCGAGACCTCCGCGACATATCCCTCGGAGTCCAGATACAGGTAACTCCCCAGGTACTCCATGTATGCGATGATGTTCTTTTCGTAAACGACGATGGAGACTGAACGCATCGAAACATCATCCACATCATAAGATTCAACGAAGGGGATGGATACTTTGTTCTCTTTTTTAAACCATTTGCGGAAAAGCCGCACGATATAACGACGGTCATTGTCCGTGGGGAAGATATAGTTGAAAATCTCTTCGTCCGTGTATCGTTCATTTCCGTCTACGGTATAGGATGTGATCTTGATGGACCAAAGGCCAATGCACGCTAAGCCTAATATCAACAATACAACAATCGGAATCAAGATCCGTCTGGTCTTTTTACGCATGCTCTCTCCTGATTATATGTGTACTACCAAGGACGTGCACCTTTGTGTACTATCATATCACGAAGTCTTCGTTTTTTCAATTCCTTTTTCGATTTTGTCCGATATACTTTTATTGATCAATAATGCAGATTTGGCCGCATTTCGTATCCTTGCGATCGCCATGAAAAGCAAAAAACGGACCGCTGAAATACGGCGGTCCGCTGTTTTATTGACCTTCAGGGTTTTCTTCCCCGGCTTCTTCCACGGCCCGAAGTTCACGATCCAGCTGTTTTACGCGGATCTTTCGGGAAATGTTCAGCAAAATACCGATTTCCGCCATGGAAGCCATCAATGCGCTTCCTCCGTTACTGATGAACGGAAGGATAACGCCGGTATTCGGCATCATGTTGGTCGTTACGGCAATATTCATCAGAATCTGGAACGAAAAATGCAGGAATATTCCGACGGCCAGTAGGAAACCGTGGAAATCCGGAGCGTTCCGGATGATAAACAGGATGCGCCACAAAAGCAAGACAAATACAAACAGAACCAATGTGGCTCCGAACAGGCCGAGTTCCTCGCAGATGATGCAGAAGACCATGTCGTTCTGCGCCTCGGGAAGCAGGCCCAGTTTCTGGACACTGGAGCCCAGGCCGCGTCCGAACAGGCCGCCCGAACCGATCGTGTACAGACCCTGCAGGATCTGGTAGCCCTTTCCGGCGGGATCGCTCTCGGGATTCAGCCACATCTTGATTCGCGTCGCCTGATAGTCCTTTATGAGAGGGAAGGAACCGGTCTCACGTATGCGCAGGATCACGATCAGGATCAGCAGGACCATGGCCAGAACCAGGAACGCAAAGATCTTCTTTTTATCGCTGACGATGAAGAACATGCCGAAAATGATCAAAAATACGATGATCGCGGTACTCAGGTTCTCCGATACGATCAGCAGCAGGAACGGACTCATCAGTAAGAACCCGCCGATGAAAAACAGGTTGTTTCGCGACAGGCGGCCCAGCATGCCGTACTCCATCGCTTCTTCTTTCACGCGAAGCTTCGGCATCCCGGCGCGTTCACGTTTTTTATTCTCCTCTTTCACATGGATGGCACGCTTCTGGTTGCGCTGTTTCCGCATCATTACGCCGTATTTGGAATTCAGGAACGAAGCCAGCATAACGATGATACCCGGCTTTGCGAGCTCCGACGGCTGGATGTAGAACGGACCCAAATTCAGCCAGCGCTGGGAAGCATTGGCCGTGGTACCTTTCACCATCAGGGCAATGAAGAGTCCCAACAGGATGACGTAGATGCCGATAAATATGATCTTTCCGTACAGATGGTAATTGACCATGGACAGAAGGATCATTCCGACGATACAGATGATCAGGTAACGGAACTGCTTCAGCGTGGAATACCACTCGCTGCGGCCCAGCTGGATATCCGAATACGAGGTCGTCGAATAGACCATCATGATGCCGAACAGGCATAAGCAGAGGACCAGGAAGATCAAACTGTAGTCATAATATCCCTGGGTCAGGAAACGCCGTATTCGGTTGCGGAAACGTATGAAAATGTTTTCTTTTGCCTTTCGCGGCTGTCTTTCACTCATGCTTTAACTCCCGGATCTCGTGCACCTTTTGCGGTGCTTTGATCCTCTCCGACATCTTTTATTTTCCGGCTTCTTTCTCCGCCTTCTCGAGGGCGCGCGCATATTCCTTAAACAAACGTCCGCGCTGCTCGAAATTATCGAACATGTCCCAGCTCGCGCAGGCAGGGGACAGAAGGACGTTCTCTCCGGGCAGTGCCATCTCGTGAGCCACTTTTACTGCCTCTTCGAGCGTATCCACAAAGCGGTAGGCGGTGAAACCGCAGGCATCGCAGGCCTTTGCGATCTTCTCTTTCGTGGCTCCCAAAAGAAGCAGGAACTTGATATGTCCGGGAAATGTCCGGATCCACTCTTCGTACTCGGACTGTTTGTCATATCCGCCGCCGATCAGGACGGTCGGGGACGGCATGGCCAGGACGGCGCGGATCGCCGCGTCGGGGTTCGTGCCCTTTGAATCGTTATAGTATTTAACTCCATTGACCGTGCAGGTATATTCGATGCGATGCTCCACTGCGTGGAAGTTTCTGATGGTCTCACGAATGGTATCGAGGGAAACGCCGACGGCCATGGTCATGGCCACGGCTGCCATTACATTTTCGTAGTTATGGGTACCGATCAGGTTCATCTCATTCGTCTTACAAACGGGCGTCTCAACGCCGTCCTTCTTATAAATGATCTGGTCGCCGCGCAGGAACACGCCTTCTTCCAGTTCGCCCTGACTGTAGAAATAAATGACCTTCGTCTTCACTTTCTTACCGAACTCACGAAGCACGGGATCGTTGTAATTCAGTACGCAAACGTCATCTTCGCACTGAAAGCGCGTGATCTTCTCCTTCATCTCAATGTAGCACTCCATCGTCTTATGACGATTGAGGTGATCCGGCGTGATGTTCAGGATCGCCGATACATTCGGGCGGAACGAAGTCGCAGTCTCGAGCTGGAAGGTGGATATCTCTGCCACCGTGACACTGCGGTCCGTCGTCAAAGGCGCACGCTGCGCGTACGGAATTCCGATATTGCCCACGGTAAATGCCTGATCGTAAACGCCGCGGCCGCTCTTTACGTCTGCGTCCATGATGGCGCCGACGAGTGACGTTGTCGTCGTCTTTCCGTTGGTTCCGGTGATGGCGAGGATGTCGCCCTTGCTGTAGCAGTAAGCCAGCTCGATCTCACCGATGATCGGGATGTTCAGTTCACGGACCGGAATGAGGAACGGCACCGTAAGGTCGATTCCGGGGCTCATGACACATGCAGTCACGCCCTCTTCGATCAGAATCTCCCGGGTCATGTCACCGAGGCAGATCTTCAGGTTCGTCGTATCATACTGCCCGTTATCCGCGCATTTTTCGCGGATCGCGGTCGGATCCAGGCGGTCGTTCGAATCATACAGGAGCACGCGCTCCCCGGTCTCCAAAAGTAGTCTAGCTGCGGACAGTCCGCTGATGCCGGTACCGGCAACCATGTAAGTTTTCATAATCGTTTTCCTATCTGTCGCCGGATCTGTCCCGGTCCGGACGGCGTTTTATTTTTCGCTAAAGAGCCGTGGCTGCTTTAACGCAGGGATCAAAGGATACACAAAAGGCAGATCGAAGCTAACACCAGGGTCACCACGGAGAAAACCGTGACGATCCGGACCTCCGACCAGCCGCCTTTTTCGTAATGGTGGTGGATCGGCGCCATGCGGAAGAAGCGTTTGCCTCCGGTATGGCGGAAGTACTGCACCTGGATAATGGTGCTGACCAGTTCGATCACGTAGATAAAGCCGACGACCAGTATGTACAGCGGCATGTGCATCTGAATAGCGTACATGGCCACGAAACCGCCGATCGCGAGCGAACCTGTGTCACCCATAAAGAGTTTTGCAGGATAGGCGTTGAACAAAAGGAAACCGATCAATGCGCCGATGAAAGCACCGCCGGGCACGCCAAGGCCTTCGCCGAAAATAAACGACGCAGCGGTGAAGAAGCCCAGAATGACGATCGTTACCATGCTGCACAGGCCGTCCAGACCATCCGTCATGTTCGCTCCGTTCTCCGTGCCGAGCATGGCGAAAAAGAAAAACGGGATAAACAGGTATGAAATGTTGATCCGGTAGTCGGACAGGATGGGAAGGCGAAGGCTGCCCCATTCGGTCACGGGTTTCCACATGCACAAGCAGATAAGAAGGATCACCGCTATAACGAACTGCCCCAGAAGCTTCTGCTTGGGGGACAGGCCGTCCGAGCTGTGACGTTTGATCTTCAGATAGTCATCCAGACCTCCAACGAACGCATTGCCCACCAAAGAGAACAATACGGGCAGGTAACGTACCTGAATAAAAGGCAGGCAGGCTAACACAGCAGCTGCGATAAAGGCGATACCGCCCATGGTCGGAGTGCCTTGTTTTTTCAGGTGCTCCTGCGGCCCCAGAGCCCGGATCTGCTGACCGAATTTAAATTTGTGGAGAATCGGGATCAGAATGCGGCAAAAGATCGCGCTCAGAATAAGCGCCAACATCATCACCACGATGGTTTGTTTCAGTTCTGACATAGTCGAATATGTCCCTTCCTGCTATGGTTATTCATCTCGCTCTTCGTCATCCGGAAGGACCGGCTGCTGCGGCTGCCCGGGCTGATCCGGCGAAACCGGCTGATCCGGCTGATCCGGCTGGACAGGCTGCTCGCCGTTTTCATCCGTAGTAATGAAACCGTCTTCGTCATAACCGTCCTTCGGCGGATCCGGATCGTTTCCGGATTCATTCGGGTTCAGGTAATCGATGCCCGCTTCCTTCGAATGAAGGTTCATATAAGGGATAACCTCCATCCAGATTCGCTTGGATAAAAGCTGCGCCCACTTACTGGAATTCTGCTCCTCCAGGTGCGGCTGATCGACCACGACATACAGGAAGAGGTCGGGCTCCGCCACCGGAATGAAGCTGGCCAGAGAGATGACATAGTTGTTTTCGGCGTAATTGCCCTTCTGGGCGGTACCGGTCTTACCGCCGATCTCGTAGCCGGCGATCTTTACGTAACTTGCGGTACCCTCTTCAACGACTTCGTACATGGCTTCACGCAGGTAGTCGCTGGTCTTCTTACTGATGACCTGGGTCACCGGCGTGGAATACGGGCGGTCAATGACCTGACCGTCGGGCGAACGGACCTCCGTTACAACGTGCGGCACATAGTAGTAGCCGCCGTTGATGGTCGTGCAAAGCGCTGCCGCCATCTGCATCATGGTGGTGTTGAAGCCCTGGCCGAACGAAGAAGTGGCCAGTTCGATCGGATTTAACTGATCCGCGGTAAAGTTTAAGTTTTCTGCGGAGACCTCACCCGGCAGGTCTACGCCGGTCTTGGAACCGATATTGAAACGGCAGCGATAATCGAAGAAATTGTCACGGCCGATCTTTGCCGAAATATCCATCAGGGAAACGTTGCAGGAGTTTGCCAGCGCACCCGTCAGATCGAGTTCACCGCAACCTTCACGGTTATGGCACCGAATCTTCGTCGAACCAAAGCTCGTGAATCCGTTGCACATAAAAGTCGTGTCTTCATTGACCAGACCGAGCTCGTAGCCCATGGCCACCGTCAGTGGTTTGAATGCGGAACCGGGCTCGTAGGTGTCGGACAGGCAGAAATTCCGGTAGACGTAGTTCAGCGTGCCCGATGTCTGCAGTGTCTTCTGCTCTTCCGGCGTCGCGCCCAGCAGTTTTTTCTGCATGCTTTTATCTTCTTTTAAAACGCGTTCCCAGATCTCATCGAGACGTTCCTGCGTATAGAAGCTAGCCAGATCGTCATGCTTATTCGGATCATAGATCCGGTCATCCGCCATGGCGACGATGGTACCGTTCTGCGGATTGATACATACCACACCGACATTTTCCGCACCGATCTCCTGCATGAACTGCTTGATCTGCTTCTCGATAATGCCCTGGATGTGGCTGTCGATGCCCGTGACCAGGGTGTTGCCCTGTCTCGGGGCAATGTAGGTCGCATCACGGTTCAGATCCTCGGTCATATAGGTCTTGCGGAGGCCGTCCACGCCGGAAAGGACCGCATCATACGAGCGTTCCAGTCCCATGGAACTCTCCGGATAATACGGGGAGTAGAAGCCCAGGATCTTGCAGGCCAGCGTCTGATTCGGATAATCCCGTTCGTATTCAGTCTCAAAACGGATGCCGACGATACGCAGAACCGACAGGTTCGCGATGCCCCGGACCGTCTGTTCGTCAACGCTCCACTTCTTAGCAATGCCCTCATAATCGATGGTCTTTTCCTCGCGCTTCGCTCCGGTGATCCAGTCTCCGATACGTGTCAGAATGTTGCCCTTCGCTTTTTTGATCGCGGCGCGCTGCTCATCAACGTCGGCTGTAATGCCCGTGATCTGCTCTTCGTTTACCTTAAAGATCTTCATCACGGCCTGGATCTTATCGTCACGCTTCGTAGAACGAAGCTGCTCCGCCAGGCTCTGTACTTCACGCATGACATCGCCTTCGATGATGGTGCGGTTTTCGTTTTCGTATTCCGGATACCGCCAGTACCATCGGCGGTTATACATTGTCTTCGCTTCGTCCGGCAATTCCCGACCTAGCAGATCGGCTGCCTCTTTATCCTCACAGGCTTTGGTGATCTGCGTCAGACGTTCGTCCAGCGTTTCCTCGTTAAACCCCAGCACGTTCTTAAACAACATCAGCGCCGTGATCCGGTAGTAATCCTGCTCCATGATCGCTTTCGGTTCGATCACGAGGATATAGTTTGCATTTGAGTTCGCCAAAACGTCCCCATTCCGATCGAGGATGTTGCCTCGCGGAGCCGGGACGGTCGTCGTCTGATATCCATAGTTGTTATTTACGTTTTTAATATATTCGTCGTTCTTCCAAATGGCCAGATAAACCAATCGTACAAACAACAATAGGAAAGCTACGATGAACACTGCGGTTACAAGAAGTAGCTTTCCTTCCATGTATTCTTTCACATATGGGGGACGCGGCGCTTTCGCGGGGCGTTCCTCCTGCGGATAGGGTTCCTTAGTTGCCATTCGTTCCCCCTTAAGATCACCGGATTAAGGGTTGATCATGTCGGCTCCCATTTCGAAATATTCGGATCTTTCCGACGTATAGTAGATCAACTGATCCTTACCCGGATAGGTCATACCGAGGTCATTGACCGCCTGATCGAAGATCGCGGCGTAATCGATACCGATGTTGATCTTGTTTTCCATTTCATCGTTGCGCATGCGCATGGAGGCGAGTTCACTCTCCAGAGCGGCTGCCTGAGCGATCTTTGCATCCAGGTCGGTATGCAGCTGCAGATGCATCACGGCCACCGCGATTGCCATTGTAACACATATTACGGCAACAATCAACTCTTTCAGGTTCATGGACTCCAAACGGTTGCGGTTCTTCTGAAGCGCTTTCCGGTTCGGGGCGGGTGCCGGACGGCGTTGCGGCCGACGGACCGGCTGTTGCTCCGGCTCGCGCTCGGGCTCCGGATAGATCTGCGGAGCCACCTCGAGCTGACGCGCCGCGCCGCCTTCATAGCGGTAGTCCAGATATGTCTTATATTCAAAATCCGCACGGCCGGTCGTAGGGTAACCGGTTGCAGATGTCAACTTTTCATTGGCCATGGTAAAACCTCCTTCGTATGAGATTTACGTTTCCCATCCCGTCAGCCGTGCCGCCTTCTGCGGCTTCTGATCTTCGTCAGAGCGTTCGAACACTCTCAGTTTCGCGCTCTTCGACCGGCTGTTTTCCTCCATCTCCTCGGCTGTCGGAAGGATGGGTTTTTTCGTGATCACATTTCCCTTCGATATTCTTCCGCATACGCACACCGGAAAATGCGGTGGGCAGATGCAGGGGCGTTCGTTCGTCCGGAACGCCGATTTAACGATACGATCTTCCAGTGAATGGAAGGTAATGATGCAAAGTCTGCCTTGTGGGCGTAAGTGCCGGATCATGGCGTCAATGGAGTTTTCCAAAACCTCCAGTTCGCGGTTACAGGCGATCCGAAGTGCCTGAAACGTACGCTTTCCGGGATGTCCTCCGGTCTGCTGCGATTTCGCCGGTATCGAGCTGCGCAGGATCGCGAGCAGGTCTCCCGCGGTCGTAAGCGGTCTCTCCGCTCTCGCCTTACAGATGTTGCGGGCAATGTTTCCCGCAAATCTTTCCTCTCCGTAATCCCACAGAATCTTTTTGATCTGATCCTCAGGCCAGGTATTCACGATATCTGCCGCCGTCAGTTCCTGCCGCACATCCATGCGCATGTCTAACGGTGCCGATTCGTCCCGGTAGGTAAATCCCCGTGCGGCATCATCCAGTTGGTAGGAGGAAACCCCCAGGTCCAACATGATCCCGTCGACCAGTGGAGCGTTTTGCTCGCGGAGTATAGTTTCGATGTTTTCGTAGTTGCTTCGTACGATCGTAACGATGTCTTGGAATTCCTCCAGCCTTTTTCCTGCTGCAGCGATCGCGTCCGCATCCTGGTCAATGCCGATCAGCCTGCCCTGATGCATAAGGCGCTCACAGATCTCATGCGAGTGTCCGCCGCCGCCCAGTGTCGCATCCACATAGATGCCTCCGGGTCTTACATTCAGGGCGTCCACGGTTTCATATAACAGAACGGACTGATGCTTGAATTCCAAAGCCTCTCCTTTCGGGTCTTACAAGGACACACCGTTTGCCGCCAGTTTCGCGGCTATCGCCGAAATATCCAGATTTGCGTTGTACTCGTCGTAACGCTGTTTATCCCAAACTTCTATTCTCTCACCGACGCCGACCAGCATGACCTCCTTCGTCAGATGTGCATGCTCACGCAGGTTCTGCGGAATCAGCATACGGCCCTGCTTGTCGATCTCACCGGGTTTTCTCGAACCCATCAGGTAACGCATCAGGATACGGTGATCCTGGTCCAGCAGGTTCGTGTTCTGGCTCATCCTCTCAGATAAAGCATCCAGATCCTCTTTGCAATATATGTACAGGCAGGGATCAAGACCTTTCACGATATAATACTCGTCACTGCCTTCATCTCTGTGCCGAATGGGCACGATCACACGCCCCTTGGAATCCAGTGAATGCACATATTCGCCGGAAAAATTGCCCTTGCTCATGGTCTTGATCACCTCCTCACTTTCGAAACTCGAGTCGCTCGCCGGTGAAAATACCACTTTTTGACACTGGTCCACCCCTAACTCACTACTCACTTACCATTTTAGATGACTTCTCTTGAAATTGCAAGGGGTTTTTTACGTTTTTTTCTATTTTTCTTGCATTTCGGGCTTTTATTCACTTCCAAAGCGGTGGTAGACGGTGGTTGGTATTTCCCTCAAAGCCGTCAAAAACCCCGAATCTTTGATCTCGCCGCCCAAACGGCGGAGATTTGCAGAGGTCAGGCCTTTCTGATATGGCCGGTGGGGCAAAAAGCTAACTAAACCTTGAAAAACGTGTGTTAAGTTAGCCATGTTTCCTTTCTTTCACAGCCGGCTGCATGGTAATGGCTAATCGGAGCATGAAAAAAACGTGTTTAGTTAGCCCGTTCGCCTTTCTTTCATGTATAGAGGCCTGACAAAAGCTAACTAAACCTTGAAAAACGTGTGTTAAGTTAGCCATGTTACCTTTCTTTCACAACCGGCTGCATGGTAATGGCTAATCGGAGCATGAAAATGGCTAATCGGAGCATGAAAACCAAGCCTTCCACTTTCCCCCACAAAAAAAACCGGCAGGCGGCGGGTCCTTTCAGACCCGGCCGCCTGCCGGTCAACATATTCTAAAGTTTTCTATACCCTCTACTTCAAATACTCCCTGTAGAAGGCTTCGATCTTATCAAACGGAATATAGTCTCTATCCCCACCGTCGTAGAGATCGGTATGAACGGCCTCCGGGATGATCATCAACTCTTTATTGCCCGCGTACTTACTGTCCCGCACCATGTCAGCGTAAGCTTCCCTCGAAAAATAGCACGAATGTGCCTTCTCGCCATGGATCAAAAGTACGGCGCTGCGGATCTCGTTACTGTACTTCAAAATCGGCTGGTTCAGGAACGACTCGCATCCGATCACATTCCAGCCGCCGTTCGAATTCAGCGACCTTTTGTGATAGCCGCGCGACGTCTTGTAATAATCATAATAATCCTTCACGAAGAAGGGTGCGTCCGCCGGAAGCGGATCCACCACACCGCCGCCGAGCTTATACTCGCCTCGCCGCAGGTCCTCCGTTCTCTGCGCGCACATGGCCTTTTTCTTCTCGTAGCGCGCTTCCTCCGAGTCCTCGCTGTCGAAGTATCCCTTTGCATTCACACGGGTCATGTCGTACATCGTGGACGCTACCGTGGCCCGGATCCGCGTATCCAGCGCCGCCGCATTCAGCGCCATTCCGCCCCAACCACAGATTCCGAGGATGCCGATCCGCTCCGGATCTACCCTCTCGGACATCACCAGGAAATCCACTGCCGCCATGAAATCCTCTGTATTGATATCCGGCGACGCCATGTACCTCACTGCTCCTCCGCTCTCACCGGTAAACGAAGGGTCGAATGCCATCGTCAGAAATCCACGCTCGGCCAATGTCTGTGCATACAGGCCAGAGCACTGTTCCTTCACGGCGCCAAACGGTCCCGAAACCGCGATGGCCGGCAGCCGTCCCTTAGCGCCCTTCGGAACATACAGATCCGCGGCCAATGTGATCCCATAGCGGTTCACAAATGTCACCTTGGAGTGCTCCACCTTCTCGCTCTTTGGAAACGTCTTGTCCCATTCCTCTACCAAATTCAATTTTTCTTTGCTTATCATTGTAATACCTCCGATTTCTTAAAATGCCTGATTTCGGTTGTTTTCTCGTTTCGCCGGCTTTGCATATAATTCTCTATGCGCTTCACCATCAGGGCGTCCCCACAAGTATCTCGATCGTCACGTCGTGATCCCCCAGCAGGTCCTTCATTTCCCGTGCGGTCTTATCGATCTTTCCGAGTTTGGTGTACGCCCAGGAATTGCTCCCGTAAAACACAACTAGCTTATCGCCGGCGTACAGGACCACATCCCCGGCCTGTGTGGTGATCTGCGAATCCGTAGCCGGAAGTTTCTGCCCGATGGCTCCGACCTGTTCAAAACCACCATACAAGGACATCTCGATGGTCAGTCCATCCGCAGCCAGTTCCTTAAGTTTCGCTACTGCCGCATTGTCCTCCCAGATCACCTCGACCTTCTGCCCGTCGATCATCATCACCATCGAATCTGCCTCCGTCTCTGTTTGCTCCGTACCATCCGTCGACCATTCCGTCTCTTTGCCTTCCGACCACGTTTTGTTTTCGGGCAATGTTTCCTTTTCCGCAGCCTCTGTCCCTTCGGCACTCTTCGAAGCATCTGCCTTTGTATCCATGACCGATACCGGCTCCGTGCTTTCAGCCGGCATGTCCTCCGTCCCGGACGCCTTACACGCCCAGGCACCGATCCAAATAAGCAAAAGTACTCCGATCCATCTGATTCTTCTGATTCTTCTCATTCATACACTTCCTAACCAAAAAGTCGAAACGTCCTTCTCACATGTTACGTACGTAAGCTCCTTAAAAACAGTATACTCCCTTTTTTCCTTCCTGTAAACGACCAACCAAACATAAAACCATCTCCGATCGAACAAAAGTCCGCCAGCTCCAAGTTAATCGCCATTCTACTTAATGATGCAGCCAGAAGTACCATAGCGTTATTATTGCCAATGTGTCAGTGCTATGATATAATAGCTGAAACGATACGTCGGGATATAGGAGTAAATGAAAATGAGAAATGAATTAGACAGCATCGTCCAAAAATACGATCTAATCAACCATTCGTTTGAAGTTTTTTGGACGAATTATGATACATACATTACCGATGAAAACACAAAGGAAGAGGCGAAAGAAAACGGATTTATAAGCAGAGACTCCGTTACCGCAAAACTACATGGATATTCATTCTGCGTCTCGGAGGATCTGGATTTTGATTATATTAAAGTTTGCATCGATTGTTTTCGTAAGAGGGAAACACTGCGCTCTATAAGATTTTGGTGCATCTATGATCTTAATGGTGATCTGTTCGATGATTTTTTTGTTTTGGAATAATACCCGGCAAGTGAATAAATGAAATGCCCCTGAGTGCTTTTATAACACCCAGGGGCTAAACTATTATCTTGCAAGCCACTTGCTTACATTAAATTCATACTCATCGATATCCTTCTTCATGGCGAGCGCTTCGTTGATATCGTAGTCAACAAGCTTTCCGCCCTTCATACCGACTACACGGTTGCTGGCGCCCTCGATCAGAAGGTCTACGGCACGCGCGCCCATGATGGAAGCATACATACGGTCGATTGCTGTCGGCGAACCGCCGCGCTGCATGTGACCCAGAACGGTCGCACGCGTCTCGACGCCGGTCGCTGCCTCGATACGCTTCGCCATGGAAGTGGAATGACCCACGCCCTCGGCGTTGATGATGATGTGATGCTTCATGCCGTGCTTACGGTTTTCGATGATGCGGTTGATCAGCGCCTGCTCATCGCCGTCGTAACGCTCGGGCAGGAGGATGTCCTCCGCTCCGTTCGCGATACCGCACCACAGGGCAATGTAGCCTGCGTGACGTCCCATTACTTCAATGATGCTGCAACGCTCATGCGAAGTGGAAGTATCACGTACTTTATCGATGGCCTCCATAGCGGTGTTTACAGCGGTATCGAAACCAATAGTGTAATCCGTGCATGCGATATCCAGGTCAATGGTGCCCGGAAGGCCGATCGTATTGATTCCGAGATTTGCGAGCTTGCAGGCTCCGGTGAAGGAACCGTCGCCGCCGATCACGACCAGACCGTCGATGCCGTGCTTACGGCAGATCTCAGCTGCTTTCTGCTGATACTCGGGCTTCTTGAACTCTTCACAACGAGCTGTGTACAGAATCGTACCGCCGCGCTGGATGATGTCCGAAACCGAGTGAGCGTCCATGTCACCGATCTCTTCCTGCAGAAGTCCGGCATATCCGCGGTAAATGCCCTTAACGGACAGACCCTTCTTAATACCGGTGCGAACCACGGCGCGAATGGCTGCATTCATGCCCGGCGCGTCGCCGCCGCTGGTCAAAACGCCGATTGTTTTCACTTCTTTGCTCATATATCTCCTCCATAGTCGTCGAGTGTATTACGAAAAAAGTTTCGGTCAATGTGACCTCGCCTTTGAAATACATTTAAATATTTTAGTGCATTTTCCTTCGGTTTTCAAGCATTTTATACGTAACTTCCACATTTTCTTTTCCGAAAGCTTCGAAAAGCATGTTCAGAAGTTCCGGGGATGCACTCACATACTCGCTCTCCGAAAGCTGTTTGACTGCCCTTTGCGGACCGCCGATGAAGATTTTAACACAGTTCTTACCCTTAAATAAATGGAGAATCTGATACAATTTTGTCTCTTTTTGGTAGTATTCATCGATTGATGCAAAGCGCACCCACACGATCCGGGGAATGTCATCAAAAGCTACGATATCGTTTGCGATGATCTTTCCGGTCGCCTCGTCGTTCAGGTTCGCCCGTCCGGTCACGAGGATCTTTCCCCCCTCAACGAGCAGCGCGTGGCACTGTTCGAATACGCGTGAGAAGACCACGACCTCGACCGAACCGCGCACATCCTCCAAAGTCACGAAAGCCATACGCTGGTTGTTCTTCGTGAGTTTCACGGAGACTGCTGCGATCATGCCGCCGATGGTCACGATCTGTTCGTCCGCCACCTTCGTCACATGGTTTTCATCCGCCACGAAATCGGAGGATCTCGCCGTCGTGACGCTCTCCAGAAGACCCATATCTTCCTCAAGCGGATGCCCGCTGACATAAATGCCCATCATCTCTTTCTCGAACGCCAGCATCTCCTGCTTCGTGTATTCGCCGAGTTTCGGCAGACGGATCCGATGGACTTCCTCGCCGGGACTCTGCTGCTCCATAAAGCCGAACAGATCCAGCTGTCCCTCCACCTGCGTCTTCTTGCGGCGGTTCACCTCGTCCAGAATGGACTCGATGCTGACCACCTTTTCCTTCCGCGTGCCGGGCAGCGAGTCCATGGCACCCGCTTTGATCAGGTTCTCGATGCAGCGGCGGTTGATGTCCCGCCCGCTCACGCGCTCCGCGAAGTCCAGCAAGTCCTTATACTGTCCGTTTTTGGTGCGCTCTTCGACGATGGCGCTGACCACGCCGTGTCCGACGTTTTTGATCGCGGACAATGCATAGACGATGCACCCGTCGTATACGGTAAATGTATCCTCTCCGGTGTTGATGTCCGGAGGCAGGATCCTGATATTCATCTTCCGGCAGACCATCATGTAGTCGGCGACCTTATCCAGGTTATCGATGACCGAAGTCATCAGCGCCGCCATGAATTCCTGCGGATAGTAATATTTCAGATACGCGGTCTGGTACGAGACCACGGCATAGGCCGCCGCGTGGGATTTATTGAACGCATACTTCGCAAAACCGGTCATCTCGTCGAAGATCTCCGAAGCCACCTTCTCGGGCACGCCGTTTTTGATGCAGCCCGGAACGCTCTTTGCGGGATCCTTTTCATTGACCTCGCCGTTGATGAAGACATTGCGCTCGTGCGCCATCACGTCCGCCTTCTTTTTGGACATGGCGCGGCGCACCAGGTCACTGCGGCCGTAGGAATAGCCCGCCAAGTCTCGCACGATCTGCATGACCTGCTCCTGGTACACGATACATCCGTGCGTCGGTTCCAGGATCGGCTTCAGTTTCTCCGTGGAATACGTCACCTGATCCGGGTGGTTCTTACCCTCTAAGTACTTCGGAATGAAGTCCATGGGCCCCGGACGGTACAGGGAAATGCCCGCGATGACGTCCTCGATGTTCTCCGGTGCCAGCTCCTTCATGAAGGACTTCATGCCGCTGCTTTCGAGCTGGAACACGCCTTCGTCCTTACCGGTGCCGATGAACGAATAGACCTTCGGGTCGTTGTAATCGATCTCGTGCATGTCGAGGCGGGTGCCGTGGGTCTTTTCGATCAGGTCCACCGCCTTCTGAATCACGGTGAGCGTCCGCAGTCCCAAAAAGTCCATCTTAAGCAGCCCGAGCTCCTCGAGCTGCACCATGTTGTACTGCGTCGTGACCGCACCGTCGGAACCTTTCGAAAGCGGAACGATCTCGTCGATGTCCTGCTTACTGATGACTACGCCGGCGGCGTGCATCGAAGTGTGCCGCGGCAGGCCCTCCAGCTTCCGGGACATATCGATCAGGAATTTGATCTCTTCGTCCCCGTCGTACGCCTTCTTCAGGTCCGGGTTTACCTCGAGTGCACGGTCAATGGTGATATTCAATTCCTGTGGAATCATCTTCGCAACGGTATCACAGGTCGCGTACGGCAGGTCCAGCGCCCGTCCGACGTCGCGGATGGCGTTGCGTGCCGCCATGGTACCGAACGTAACGATCTGCACCACGCGTTCCTTTCCGTATTTGCGAACGACGTAGTCGATGACCTCCTGGCGCCGCTCGAAGCAAAAATCGATATCGATATCCGGCATCGTGACACGCTCCGGATTTAAGAAACGCTCAAAGAGCAGCTGGTAGCGGATCGGGTCAATGTCCGTGATCTCCAGCGCATAGGCCACGATGCTGCCCGCCGCGCTGCCGCGTCCGGGGCCCACCGCAATACCGTGGCTCTTCGCGTAATTGATGAAGTCCCAGACGATCAGGAAGTAATCCACGAAGCCCATGGACGAAATGACACCCAGTTCGTACTCCATGCGGTCGCGGTGTATCTCCGCTTCGTCTTTATATCGTTTTTTCAGGCCCTTATCACACAGCATGTGCAGATAATCATAGGCTGTATATCCGTCGGGAACGTCGTATTTCGGCAGTTTGGACACGCCGAATTCGATCTCGACGTTGCACCGCTCTGCGATCTTCTGCGTATTATCCAGTGCTTCGGGAACGTAGGCGAAGATCTGCCGCATCTCCTCTTCCGACTTTAAGTAGAACTGTCCGCCCTCGTAGCGCATGCGGTCGGTGTCCGTGACCTTCTTACCGGTCTGGACGCAGAGCAGGATGTCGTGTGCCTGCGCATCGTCCGCGTGAATGTAATGCACGTCGTTCGTGCACACCAGGTCGATCCCGAGTTCCTCATGCAGGCGCATGAGCTGCTGGTTCACCAGACGCTGCTCCGGGATGCCGTGGTCCTGAAGTTCCAGGTAATAATGTTCCGGTCCGAACAGATCGAGAAACCATTTTGCCTCCTCGCGGCCCTGGTCGTAGAAGCCCCTGGCCAGAAGTCTGGGCAGAGAGCCCGCCAGGCACGCCGACAGACAAATGAGTCCCTCATGATACTCTTTCAATAATTCTTTATCGATCCGCGGGCGGTAGTAATAGCCGTCCGTGAAGCCTTTGGAAACCAGCTTCACCAGGTTGCGGTATCCGGTGTTGTTTTCCGCGAGCAGGATCAGATGGTGATATCGTTCGTCGTTCTCACCGGGTTCCCGGTCGAAACGCGAGTCCGGAGCTACGTAGACCTCACAGCCGATGATGGGATGGATCCCTTCGGCCCGTGCCGTCTTGTAGAACTCGATGACGCCGTACATGACGCCGTGATCGGTGATCGCAAGGTGCTGCATGCCCATGTCTTTTGCCGTTTTTATGAGTTCCTTGATCTTACAGGAACCGTCTAACAGACTGTATTCCGTGTGCACATGTAAATGTGTAAACGCCATCGTTTTCTCCTTTCCCGAACCGGGCGTAAATAAGATCCGCCCTTATTTATTTGCCCCGACGCGCACTTTTGGCGGGTCGGGGCATTCTTACTCATTCTTCCGGCTGTTTCAGCAAGCCAAATATCCTTCCAGCTTCTCAACAGCGGCTGCCTCGTCGCTGCCATCGGCAATGACCGTGATCACCTTACCCGGTGTCAGGCCCAGCGTCATCATGCCCATAATGCTCTTCGCATTGATGTGGCGGTCGTCCTGCTCCATATAGATGCTGGACTCATACTGGCTAGCGATCTGTACCAGCATGGCAACCGGACGCTGCTCCTTACTTGCCTTGATCTGTACTGTGATATCTTTCTTCAACATACACCGTAACTCCTTTTCTATTTCGACGTTTCTCTTAATGTGTCTGCGAGCTGCTTGATCTTCCGCAGACGATGATTGACCCCGGACTTACCGACCGGCGGATCGAGCATCTCCCCGAGTTCTTTCAGGGAAGTGTCGCGATTTTCCAGCCGAAGGCGGGCCAGATCCCGAAGTCCTTCGGGAAGGTTTTCCAGACCGACACGTTCCTGAAGATACAGGATGTCTTCGACCTGGGAAGAAGATGCGGTAATGGTCTTTTTAATGTTGGCGGTCTCGCAATTCACCTGACGGTTAATGGAATTGGCGATGTCCTTCCGGATGCGGGCATCCTCAAACGACATCAGCGCAACGTGCGCTTTCATCATGTTCAGGAGATCACTGATCCCGTCCCCTTCCTTTACATAGACCACATACGCGAGTCTTCCGGACGCTTTTTTTCTCTCAACGAAATGCGCCTCGATGCCGAACGCTGCGATGACTCCGACCAGCTGCTGTGCCTGTCCTCTGGTGTTGCACACAAATTCAAGATGATAGGCTTTCTGCGGATCGGACAGGGAACCCGCCGCGAGAAAAGCTCCGCGGATATATGCCCGTTTACAGCATTCGCTTCGGATGAGCACATCATCCGTAATACCCGGATGATCGTTTTGAAGCCGGAATGCATCCGATATCTTCGAAGCGTCCCCGGAAGGGATCGTTTCGCCGGCTCCGCTCTCTATACTAAATGCTTTTCTGAATAAAGTAAAGCACTTTTTCCCGACAAATTCATTTTCGGTCTCGATTTTTATCCGAACCCTGCCGTCTGCGGCCGGCTCAAACGAACCGATCAGCCCGAAGATCGCAGCTGCTTCCGCGATCTGGCAGTGCAGCGCATGCGGGATCTGCTGCGCAGCCTCCTCTTTAACCATGCGTGAAAATGAAACGCCCATATCAGCCCCTCCGATCTTTTCATTCGTCGCGGAAGGTCGATCATTCCGCGCTGAGCGCCGTGTGTTCCTTTCGAATGCCGAAA
>ONPC01000032.1 GCA_900319565.1 uncultured Eubacteriales bacterium
AAGAAGGATATATTTTCCTTCCTCCAGGCGGCCTTCCCGATTTATCTCATCGAGCAAAACGGGCATGCTGGCGGAGGACATATTACCATACCGCACCATATTGACCGGGAATTTATCCATCGACTCGCCGAGCCGTTTCGCCACCGACTGAATGATGCGTACGTTTGCCTGATGTAAAATATAACACGAAATGTCGGAAGGTGCAAGATTTGCCTGCTCCAAAACATTCTGAATGGCTTTCGGAACGGTGGTCACCGCAAACTGATAGACCTCACGGCCGTTCATGTAAACATGGTCGGAAAGCTTCGCGTAAGCCTCACGGTTCGCAAACGGGCTCTCGATCTCGCGGGCTTTACAGTTCAGGACTTCCCAGTTGTCGGGCTTGGTTCCCTGGACCATGTAGAACGGGCGGGTTGCATCTGCCTCGACATAGGCTGCCCCTGCACCGTCACCGAACAGTACACAAGTGGTACGGTCGGTCCAGTCCACGATCTTCGAAAGGATCTCGATTCCTACGACCAGGGCGCTCTTATAGCGTCCGGTGTTCAGGTAGGCCGCTGCGGTATCCAGTGCAAAAAGAAAGCCGGCACAGGCTCCGTTGATGTCGAACGAAACGGCGTTCTTCGCGCCGATGCGCTTTTGCACCTCGCATGCGAGCGAAGGGGTCACATGATCCATGGAGATGGTTCCGATGATGATCATGTCTACGTCTTCCGCTGTCTTTCCCGCGTTTTCCAACGCGTTTAAGCAGGCTTCGCTGGCCAGATCGCAGGCCGTCTGAGTTGTGACCACGTGGCGTTCCGAAATACCGGTACGTTCCTTGATCCATTCATCCGAAGTGTCGATCCACTGCGTGAACTCTTCGTTTTTGATAACTCGCTCGGGAACGCAGCGTCCGGTTCCTTTGATTTTTATTCCATTCATGATTAAACTCCTTAAAATGCCCTGAACCGTTGATAGCGTTGTTCTGCGATCTCCTCAGGGGAAATGTTTTTATAGGCTTCCACGAAGCCGATGATCTTCTCTCGCATGTTTGCCGCGATCGCGTCCACGGTGTCTTTATCCGCGCCGCCGAACTCGGGAAGTACCTGCTCGATCACGCCGAGGCGCTTCAGATCCTCCGCCGTGATCTTCATGGCTTCCGCAGCCTCCTGACAGCGGGACGAATCCTTCCACAGGATCGACGCGTAGCCCTCCGGCGACAGGATCGAATAGGTCGCATTTTCCAGCATCCAGACTTCATTGCCCACGGCCGTGCCTAAGGCGCCGCCGCTGCCGCCCTCGCCGATCATGATGCAGAGCACCGGAACCTTCAGATTCGACATTTCGTACAGGTTTTGGGCAATGGCGCTGCCGATGCCGCGTTCTTCCGCCTCCAGACCGCAGAACGCGCCGGGGGTATTGATAAAGCTGATGATCGGACGGTTGAATTTTTCAGCCTGCTTCATCAGGCGGATCGCCTTGCGGTAACCTTCCGCCATGGGCATGCCGAAATTCCGTTCTTTGCACTCTTTGATATCCGAGCCTTTTTCATCTGCGATGATGGTCACAGGCTGGCCGTCCAGAATGCCGATGCCGCCGATCAGGGCGTGATCGTCACCGAAAACGCGGTCGCCGTGGGCTTCCACAAACAGATCAAAGATGCGGCGGATGTAGTCCGAGGCAGAAGGACGGTTGATGTCGCGCGTCTTGCGCACCTTCGTCCATGCATCGGTCGGTTGTTCCTTACTTGCGTGCTCTTTCACGAGCTCGCTCATCTGCTGCAGGGCATCCATGCCCTCGGTCGTGTGCGGGTAGTCCCTCGTCCCTTTATGGGTCACGATCAGGAAATACAGCATCTTCTTTAAACGACGGCGGTCAATGATACCGTCCACCATACCGTGTTCCAGCAGGAATTCCGCGGTCTGGAAGCCCTTCGGAAGTTCTCTTCCGATGGTCTGCTTGATAACGCGCGGGCCTGCAAAGCCGATCAGTGCACCGGGCTCTGCCAGGATGACATCGCCCAGGGTTGCGAAGCTGGCGGTCACGCCGCCGGTCGTCGGATCGGTCAGAATGCTGCAGTACAAAAGCCCTGCGTCGGAATGTCGCTTCAAGGCTGCCGATGTTTTCTCCATCTGCATGAGGGAGATGATGCCCTCCTGCATACGGGCACCGCCGGAGCAGCAAAACAGAAAGACCGGCAGGCGGCGCTTCGTCGCTTCTTCGACGGCGCGGGTGATCTTTTCGCCCACGATGTGGCCCATGCTGGCCATCATGAAGCGGGCGTCGCAGATGCCGACCACAGCCGGCTCTCCGAAGATATGCACCAGTCCCACGGTAACGGCCTCATCCAGGCCGGTTTTCTCGCGGGCGCTCTGTAATTTTTCTTCATAGTCCGAATCCTCCAGCGGATTACTTGTCGGAAGATCCGTGAACCAATACTCCATTTTGTGATGATCCGCGATCATGGCGATGCGGTTCTTCGTACGAACGCGGAAATAGTTTCCGCATTCATAGCACACATATTTATTCGCGATGACCTGATCGCGATTTAACGTTTTCTTGCATTTCGGGCAGACGACTGTCTGCTCTTGCGCGGCCGCAGTTTCGGCTGCTACGGGCTTTGCGTCCGTGCTGACCGTTTCCGCGTTTGCCTCCGTCTCCGCTTTAGGCGCATCCGCCTGCAGGACCTCAGGCACCACCAGATCGTCCACCGAGGTCATGCCGCCATCTTCAACCAGTTTTGCGTGCATGCCCACTGTCCGATTCTTCAAAAAACCTCTCAATCCCATGATAAAACCTCCGATCCATGGATCAAAAGAACGTACCTGCGTACGAATTTACATTCCGATCGCAAACATGAGTTCCGCCGTGACCGCTGTCTGGCCGCCGACCTTTGCGACTGCTTTTCCGGTACCGACGGGACCTTTCACCGCTTCGATCTCGACCGACAGATCCAGTACGTCGCCCGGAACCACCTTGCGGCGGAAACGGGCATTCTTAATGCCGCCGAAATAGGCAGTCTTTCCGGCATATTCCGGCAGGGACAGGATCGCTACCGCCCCGGCCTGTGCCAGAGCCTCGATGATCAGAACGCCCGGCATTACGGGCTCCTGCGGAAAATGTCCTGCAAAAAACGGCTCGGTATACGTGACTGCCTTATGCCCCACGGCAGAAACGCCTGGAACCAGATCGGTCACCGTATCCAAAAGCAGGAACGGATGCCGGTGCGGCAGGATCTTTTGGATCTCTGTAATATTCAAAGTCTTCTTCTCTTCCGCTTCCATCATCGCCCCTCCTTATGCCTCATATTTCTTCAGGAGAAGGGACGCATTGTGACCGCCGAAGCCCAGTGAATTCGACAGCGCATAGGGAACATTCTCCGTATATGCCTCTTTACAATAGTTCAGATCCATCTCTTCTTCCGCTTCGTTGAAGCCGACCGTGCGGTGGATGTAGCCTTCCTGCAACGTCTTCGCACAGACGATCGCTTCCACGGCGCCGGCTGCGCCGAGCAGATGTCCGATCATGGACTTGGTGGAATTGATCTTCAGTTCCTTCGCATGATCGCCGAACGCCAGCTTGATGGCACGCGTTTCAAACAGGTCGTTGTAGTGCGTGCTGGTTCCGTGCGCGTTGATATACGTGATCTCGCTCTTATCGACCCCGGCATCTGCGACCGCATTTTCCATGGCACGGGCTGCGCCCTCGCCGCTTTCCGCGGGCGATGTAATATGGTATGCGTCACAAGAACAGCCGTAGCCTACGACTTCGGCGTAGATCTTCGCGCCGCGCGCTTTCGCATGCTCCAGATCTTCCAAAACCAGAACACCGCTGCCTTCGCCCATGACGAAGCCGCTGCGATCCTTATCGAAAGGGATGGATGCGCGCGCGGGATCGGTCGCCGGGGACAGTGCTGTCATCGACGCGAAACCGGAAATACCGAATGCGCAGACGGCAGCTTCGGTGCCGCCGGCCAGCATTACATCCGCCTCGCCGTGCTCGATGGAGCGGAAGGCTTCGCCGATGGCGTTCGTTCCGCTGGCGCATGCCGTTACCACGTTGATATTCTTTCCCTTCAGACCGTAGCAAATCGCAACATTGCCCGCTGCCATGTTGGAGATAAGAAGCGGCACCATCAGAGGTGATACGCGCTCCTGACCTTTTTCCAGCTGGTGGGAGTGCTCGCGCTCCATGCACTGCATGCTTCCGATACCGGAAGAAATGCTGCAGCCCACGCGGTAAGGGTCTTCTTTCTCCATGTCCAGTTTGGAATCCGCAAGTGCCTGGCCGGCCGCCGCTACGGCGAACTGGCAGAAACGCTCCATGCGTCTGGCTTTCTTCGGATCCATGTATTCCTTCGCGTCAAAATCGGCAACCTCGGCTGCCAGGGTAACGCGGCTGTCTTTATTCTCAAAAGCGGAGATCGGCGCGAAACCGATGGTCCCCTTCTTCACTTCGTTCCAGAACGTATCCACGTTCTTACCGATCGGGGTAATGGCACCCATACCGGTGATCACGACTCTTTTTTTCATACATACTCCTTGTTGAAGTTTTTTCTCGGCGCGGACTTTACATGGCCATTCCGCCGTCCACGCACAGCACCTGTCCGGTGATATAATCACTTTCTTCCGAGCAGAGGAACGCTACCGCGTTCGCAACATCCTCGGGCTTACCGCCGCGACCCATCGGCACCTTCGAAAGGATGCCCTCCTTCGCCGCGTCCGGCAGCGCATTCGTCATGTCTGTCGTAATAAAGCCGGGCGCCACGGCATTGACCGTGATATTACGGCCGGCCAGTTCGCGGGCTGCCGTCTTCGTCATACCGATCACGCCGGCTTTTGCCGCGGAGTAGTTGATCTGACCCGCGTTTCCCATCACACCGGAGACCGACGAGATGTTGACGATCTTGCCTTTACGCTTTTTGATCATGCCGCGGATGCAAGCCTGCATCACGTAGAACACGGCCGTCATATTCGTGCGTACGACCGCATCGAAGTCCTCCGGCTTCATGCGCAGCATCAGTTCGTCACGGGTAATGCCCGCATTATTGACCAGAATGTCAACGGATCCGTACTCCTTCTGGATGGCGTCTACCATGGCGCTCACCGCCTCCGGATCGGAAACGTTGCACTGCATCGTGACCGCTTTTCCACCGTCCGCTGCGATCTGCGCCGCGACTTCCTCTGCCGCCGCTTTTGAACCATTATAATTGATGATCACCGTGTGCCCCATGGCCGCCAGTTTTCTGGCGCATGCGGCACCGATGCCTCTGCCCGCGCCGGTGACCAGCGCGATCTTACCTGTTTCCATAATCTACTTCCTTTATTTCTCAGCCTGCAGATATTCGATCACGCCGGCGAGATCTTCGTATTTTTCCAAGGATGCAACTTTTTTTGACGGGTCGATCCGCTTCATGAAACCGGACAGTGTCTTACCGGGTCCGATCTCCACGAACTTTGTGACCCCTTCTGAAAGCATGCGCTCCACACACTGCTGCCAGCGCACGGAAGAAGACACCTGACGCGCCAAAAGGTCCGTGATCTCCTCTTTTTTCGTCACATGATCCGCAGTCACATTCGACAAATAGGACGGCTCAGGATCTTTTAACAAAAGCTGCTCCAGATCCTTACGAAGCAGTTCTCCCGCTCCGGTAAGCAGCGGAGAATGAAACGGTCCCGATACCTTTAGGGACAGACAGCGCTTCACACCGCGTTTGGTAAGTTCTGCGGCAGCGGCATCGACCGCTCCCTTCTCACCGGAGATGACGATCTGTCCGGGGCAGTTATAGTTTGCCACACAGACGATGCCTTCCGTCTCTGCACATACGGTTTCGACCAGAGTCTGCTCTGCGCCCAGAACGGCTGTCATGCCGCCACCCGTAGGATAAGCTTCCTGCATGTAACGTCCGCGGTTCTGGACGATCTTGTACGAGTCCTCCTGAACCATGGCTCCGGAGGCTACGACTGCTGCGTATTCACCGAGCGAAAGGCCTGCATAAACATCTGCCGAAAAGCCCTTCGACTGCAAGGTACGAAGCAGCGCCAGTTCAGTCGTGAACATGGCGATCTGGGTGTACATGGTCTGGTTCAATTCTTCATTTTCCTCAAAGCAGATGTGCTTTAAGTCCAGTCCGGTCGCGGCAGCTGCTTCATCAAACACCTTTTGCGCCGCTTCTTCTTTTTCATAGAAATCCCGGCCCATACCGACATACTGGCTGCCCTGTCCGGGAAATATAAATGCGATCTTACTCATCGTTTCTCCCATAAACTATCCGCCTGAGAGACCAGATCGGAAAGGATCTGCTCACAGGTCTTCTGCTCTTTGATCATACCTGCGATCTGTCCGGCCATAACGGTTCCGTTCGTCACGTCGCCGTCGATCACGGCCTTACGCAGGGTGCCCAGCGTAAGCTGCTCCAGCTCCTCGAACGCTGCGCCCTCCTGCTCCATCTTCAGGTATGCTTTCGTCATATCATTGCGCAGGCAGCGCACCGGATGTCCGGTCGACAGACCCGTGATGACCGTGTCGATATCCTTCGCCTTGATCACGCGGTTTTTGTAATTCTCATGGACCTGTGCTTCCTTTGCGACCAGGAATGCTGTTCCCATCTGGACGCCGGATGCGCCCAACATCAGGGCTGCGCACAGGCCACGGCCGTCTGCGATACCGCCGGCCGCTACGACCGGGATGCTGACCGCGTCACATACCTGCGGTACCAGCGCCATGGTCGTCGTGTGGCCAATGTGTCCGCCGGCTTCCATGCCTTCGGCGATCACCGCGTCCGCGCCTTCCCTCTGCAGCAGTTTCGCCATGGCTACACTCGCTACTACGGGAAGCACCTTCACGCCCGCATTCTTCCACATTTCCATATATGCCGCCGGTGAACCCGCGCCGGTGGTGACCACCGGAACGCCTTCCTCGACGACGATCTTAGCGACCTCCGGCGCGTTCGGGTTGAGCATCATAACATTGACACCGAACGGCTTATCGGTCAGTTTTTTCATGTTCCGTATCTGTTCACGTACCACTTCGGGCGGCGCCGATGCTGCGGCGATGATGCCCAGGCCGCCGGCGTTGGATACCGCGGAAGCCAGGTGGTACTCAGCGACCCAGGCCATTCCGCCCTGGATCACGGGATATTTGATTCCAAGTAAATTCGTAAGTTTCGTCTGCATGGATATTCCCTCGTAGCAGGCCGTAAAGGAAGACCTGCCGATCAACAAAAATAACGGAACCATGGAATGAATCCATGGTTCCCGGTTCAATTACAGGGACACGCCCTTCTTCTCAAGGTAAGCGGCTACATCGCCGATGGTCTTTACTTCATTGAAATCCTCTGTGGGGATGGTGATCCCGAAGGTCTCCTCCAACTGCATAACGAGCTCATACAGATCCAGAGAATCCGCGCCCAGATCATCCTTAAAGCTGGTAGCCTCGGTAAGCTCCTGATTTCCGCAGTCAAGCTGCTCCTTTACGAGTTCAATAATCTTCTCAACCATGATAGTCTCCTTTTGCCTCTTAGGCCTTCGTTTGAAATTGCAGGTATTTGATTTGAATTTCAAATACTTTGACTTTCAAATAATATCATACTCAAAGTACCTTGTCAAGTACAAAAACAGACTTCCAATAAAATCTCATTTGCCCTCTTGGTCTCCGTTCCGGATCAGTTTTCCATCGCGGCTTCCGCCTCTTCGATCGAAGCATAGCCGTAGAGCCGGGCCGTCCGCAGCAGGATGGCCTTCGACAGGTTCTCCCCGTTTTGCGCGGCCTGCGCCGTCATGCGCCCGAACAGGGTCAGAGTCTGCGGGGAATAGGTTGATATCTCCCCACGCAAATAGGTCTCGTACGACGTTCGCCACATTGTGTCCTCAGAAGTATGGATCACACGCGCCTGCCCCGCGAATTTCGGGTAGGCTGCCGCGACCTCCTCCATCCAGCCGACATAGATGGCTACGATGGCCTCGCGGATCCGGATCCGATCCTCATCGAGAACGGGAAATGCATCCCGGATCTTCGCGTATTCCTTCGGCGCTGTGCTCTCCATCATGCGCCCGTATTTCTCTGTGATCAGATTGCGGCCTTCTTTCTTCGCCTCCAACAGATCGTTATGATAGGATTCCAGAAGTTCGACCGGCCAGGTCTCGTACTGGCTGCGTCGCATGATGGAAAACGTCTCCCAGTCATCCTGACAGCCGGCGCGCCCGCCTTCGTTCTGCGTCAAATCGAATGCCTCCCATTCGAGGGCAATAATCGCCATCACCGCGGCTTCCTTCGGCGCGATCGCATCGGCCTGTGCCGAAAGCGCACGTGCCATCTCCATCAGGCTGACCGTCCGTCCCTGCTCACCGCCGAAAATATCTGCCGCGCCGATATCCTCCAAACGCGCAAAATGCTTCATGAGTTCGCCCGTTCTCCGGACGATTCCTTCGATCGCCGCTTTTTGCGCATTCTCCCCGGAAGCCTCCAAAAGATCACCGATCTGCGCCGCGAAGTCTGCGTCCAGCTCTTTCGTACTGCGATACAGCCACTTCACATAAGGCGCGTACCGGCCTGCGAGCAAATGCCTGAGTCGCATGGCGGCAGTCGCGAAGCGGTCCAAGTATAGTCTGGCGGTCACGCGGTCGCCCCGGCTCAACATGCGGGCATGGTTATACGGTCCGCACTGCTCCATCAGCCCCAGTTCCTGGGCCATGCGGCGCAGACGGACACTCTCGGGATATCCGTCCCTAAGCTGCTTAAGCAACCGGGAAAATGCCCCGTTTCCATCATAAAACAGTTCTCCGTTCGTGGCCTGCTTAAGACCGTCTTCGGGAACCGCCAGCCACTGCTCCTGCGTTTCCGGAAGCTTCGGCAGGCCGAACATGCGCCGGAAGAAATCGGAAATGCGCATAACCCCGACGCGGCCGTCCGCTTCTTTTGCGGAGACCGTACGTGTATATCCCATATAGGTCGGAGGCAGCATCGCGTAAGCCGCGCGAAGTTTCTCCTCCTGCTCCTTCGTCACGCTGTCATCCAAAAAGATGCAAAAGCCCGGGCCGAAATCGTGGTCGCGGGATGTAGCATCGTCATAACCGAAGCATTCCGAGCCTTCACCCATAAGGCCGCAGGCGATCTGAGGAAGCTTCGTCTTGAAATTTCGTTTATAAACAGGCAGCCAGAACGCGCGGTAATAACGCCGGCAGATCTCCATTCCGGACAGGCTTTCATGATATTCCTGTGCCGTCGTTCCCATGCCGCGGTACGCTTCCTCCAAATGCTCCGAAACGATCTCGTGGAAATTATTGACACCCATGTGAAAGCGAATCTCGGAAAGAGCGGTCTCGTAATACTCCGCAGCCACCGAAAAGTCTTTGCGCCGCAGGCATAGATCGCCCATGCCCGCAAGTGCCGCGCTGTAGTGGAAATCCGAAGGCGTAAGTCCGGTGAAAAACTCCAGCGCCTGCTTAAGCAGCGCCTCTGCCTCTTCATCCAGGTCCATGTGCAGTTTAGATACAGCGATATTGGTCCGGGAGATTGCTTCCTTCTGCGACAGTTCGCGGATCCGGTCGGCATCCTGCGTATCCAGTGCTTCCTTCAGGTTTGCCTGTACGATGGCCAGTGCCTTCTCGCTCTCTGCTACCGCCCCTGCGAAATCCCCCTTCTCCTGCAGAAGCAGGCTTAAGTTGTTTTGCAGGCTTGCAAATAGCATGTCATTTTCCGGCAAATGCAGGACGAGCGTGTCCCGTGCCTGCGTAAAGTAAGACTGTGCCGCATCCAAATGGCCGGCAGCCCGAAGGGCATTCGCCACATTGATCAATGTGGTACCGTAGGGAACGGTCCCGACCAGATCCATGTCCCGCGCCAGACGCATGGCATCCTGCCCGGCCGAAAGCGACTCGGTAAAACGGCCGCAGTCCCGGTAAAAACCGATCAGTTCATTCAGAAGCACCAGCTCCTGCTGTGTGTTTTTCTCCGCGCGCGCCGAGCCGACCATGGCCAGCATCTCCTGCTCCGCCTCGGTCAGCCTCCCTGCGTTCAAAAGTTCATAAATTTTCGTCATATCATAGTTCGTTTCCATAGTGATCCCCTGTTTCACGATGCAAGCCGGTCGCTTTTACGCCGCACAGGCACCGGTTTCGAAACGCAGTTATCCTCTGCGCTCCTGCTTACTGTCCTGTCTCATTGTATCCCAGCAGAAGATCTTTTCCTCCGGGACATAGCGTTTCAGGCGTTCTTTCACCGCCATCATAAGCTGTTCTTCGATCTCCTTCGGATAGCGAGCCGTGCGCGACTCGATCTCATAAGGATACATGACCAAAAAACTGTCCGGTCGGATGCGCCGCATGTTCGCCAGCTGGTCCGAGCCGATCCGAAACGGTCCGACGCTGACATCCTCCACACATTCCGACAGTGTTTTACCGACATCCTGTGCAGCTTCGGCCGCCGCCTCCATGACATGGTCGACCAGTTTCTCATATTCCGTTTTCGCATTCGGAAGGTACAGCAGCGGATCCAAACAAATCCGTACGCGATACCCCTCGCGAATGGTCCGCATCATCCCGTCCAGCCGTGCCTTCAGGCTTGCCGTTTTATGCTCCACCCGGTCAATGAACGCTTCCGGTGAAAAAGTCCAGGCAATGCGGAGATTTTCGGCTGCCGGTCCCTGCCCGGTAAATGCCGTTCCGGCCGACTTCGTCCGGATCTCGATCTCGATTTGCGGATGCTCCTTTGCGAACTTCACTATCAGTTCCGTAAAGCCGGTCAGGCCGTCCATCGCACACAGGTCGGTGTCAAATGAAACGCTGACATAGGCCGTTTCCCCGTCCTTAAGCGTCTTCTCTATATCGGCGATCTTCGAAAGAATATCCTCCGGGTTCACAAAGATCACCGGCATCTTCGAGGGATACATGCCCTGAAGATAACAGTATTCACAGTCATAGAGGCAGTTCATCACGAACGAAGCATAGTAGAACTTCCTGTGTCCGTGATCCTGGCACATCGGCGCCCCCGGATAGATGTGGATATCGTTCTGCCGCGCCACAACGAGTGCACGCGCCGCTCCCTCATGCAGTCTCCCGGGCATCTCCTGACGCGAACGGTTGAAAACATCGCGATAACGATCGATATAGATCACATCTGCCTCGGGAAAGAAATGCAGGATGTTCTGCGTCCGCGGATGATCCGCGACCGCTTCTTCCACATAGAGGACCGAAAACGGCTCCTCTTTACGCTTTGCAGCCTCCCGAAGTTCTCCGTTTTCATAGATCGATTCGGCGACCCGGTCCAACCGGCTCAGGAAGCGGTTCTGCTGCGGTTTCAGAAAATGTCCGGCTTCGATCGCGCGTTCCGCCTCATCGAAGGCTTCCTTCGGATCTGTGAAGGAGGTTTCATGCCCCACAGCAGGTCTGTAAGCCTCCAGAAGGGCCGAAACATAGTGGATCCGTGAAAGTATGCGGTCGTGCATGGAAACCGATACATGAGCCTCTGAAGCGATCCTGCGGGCACGTTCCTTCAACGCCTCCGTTGTTTGCATCCTCCTGTCTTCGTCTGCCCTCCGCGTCTGTTTTCCCCATCGATAGAATTCTTCGGCCACAGGCCACAGCATATAAAAAATGTCCTCGGCTCCAGGGCGCTTAATGTCCGAGAGCCGGTCGTATACGACCTTAATGACCGCCACGCGGTCCGGGCCGGTAAAACCCAGAGCCGTCTTCGCAAATGCGCAGCCTTCCATGTCATATAAATATCCGGAAGCCTGTGTTTGTTCATCCAGTGTTACGACGTGATCCGAGGTTTTTAACGTTGCAACAGGCCACGGCACATCCCTGCGGACTGCCGGATACACGCAGTCCCGCCCATCGGGTGAAAGGATCTTACCACACTGGAAGACGGTTCCCTGCTCTGCCTTCGTAAGCGCGGGTGATGCGCCGCACAGGCCGGCATTGACCAGAAGGTCGTCCGGGCCGGGCGGATACAGGCCGAACAGGAACGAAGCGGCGCAGGCAGCATGAAAGGCGTCGATACCGCTGACCGTCAGGCAGACCGGATACTCCGCGTCCGCACGACTTACGTAGACCTCATATCGATAGGGCATCCTCCGTTTCTCCAGATCAAACGTCCGGATAAAAGGAGCCGCTTCCGCGGGCATTGCACAAACAAAATAGATCATAGACTCTCCCGTATACGAATCTCTCCGGTGCGTACCGCGACCGGTTTATCCTCTCCTTCATACTTCAGCATCAACGCGTAGTCATCGGTCAGTCCGACCAGACGCGCCGCGCGCTCGGTCCCGTCCGCGCCGCCGTAGGCGATGATCTCCTTCCCGAGCATCATCATGCGGGAGCGGTAGGCTTCCACATAGGAAGCGTCGTCCGGCTCCCGGTACATTTCGTAAAACCGCTTCCACATACGGCCGACGATCTTTTCCCGGATCCCGGGCTCAGCCGAAAACCTCTGTACCTGCTCGGGCTTACTCCAAAGGCTGCCCGCAATGTTTTCGATCTCGTGCGGCAGGCCGCCCTTCGGCGGAAACAGATTGATCCCGATTCCCATCACCACATAGTCGGGAATGCCATCGGAAAATGTCTTCGAAGCCTGCGCCAGAATTCCGCAGATCTTACGACCGCTTAAAAAAACGTCATTGACCCATTTGATCAAAAGCGGGCAGCCTGAGATCTCCTCCAACGTCTCGCAGACCGCGACCGCAGCCAGCGGCGTCAGTTTTTCTATCTGCTGCATGGTAAGATGGGGACGCAGTAAGATGCTCGTGTAGATTCCCGCATCTTCGGGCGAATAAAAACTTCGGCCGCTGCGACCGCGCCCCGCTGTCTGAAGGTCGGCCGTCAGGATCAGGCCCTCCGGGTCGCCCATCTCGCCGCGCATAAGCAGCAATTCATTGGTCGATGTCACTTCATCCAGTGTTTCCACACGAAGTCCCTCTAACTGTAATTCCCGTAGGATCTCTTCTGCATTTCTGCTCATTTTCTTATCCTCTGCTCTTTTTATGCCCTGCCCATAATACGCGGTTTTCTCTCCGTATCTGAAGCAGCATAAAACAAAAACCGACCCGCAAAACGCCGGAGTGGTCCGGTCGTTGCCGACTGCGGGCCGGCTGAAAATCATTTAATCTCCGGAAACTATCCGGTCATCTACTCTTCATTCTTATAAAACTCGGTCTCGCCTGATATCATTTCAAAGCGAACCTGGCGAATGCTTAAGTCAAAAGAGGTTTCCAGCAAACCGCTCGAAAGCAGTTTCATGGAGTTTTCCTTTCCGAGTGCCAGAAGCATGTGTGCAATCGCATGCGCGTACCAGGCATGCGCGCCGTTTTCGAGCACGACTGCGACCGAGCCGGTCTCATGCTCGTAAGGCAGTCCGGTCTGCGAGGAAACAAACGGCAGGATATCGGTGTACAGATCATTGGCCGAAGCCGCCTCCGGTCTCGCCGCCCAGGCATAATAGCCATCGTCGGCAATCAGTTTATCCTCCTTCAGATCCGGATAGGCATCCGGCAGGATGACTTCAAACGGTTCCTTTTCGATATGCTTCCAAAATAAAACACCCTTCGTCGTAAGGCGCCCGCCGGAGGTAAAAACCACATCTCCATAGCTCACGCAAACATTTGCGACCCCGCACAGGATAAAGTATTCTTCCAACATGCGGCACATATAACAGTCCGACAGACTGTCGAGATTCAAGACGACTCCGTCTTTTAAACGGATCGCATGATCCTCGGTCTCGATGAGCGAGCTGCCGCATAGCGAGAGTGCCTCCCGAAGTTCTTCCTCGGTCGGTGCCTCCTCCGGATCCTCAAACAAACGATAGAGCGCGCCGGCCGTTATGTCGTAAGCACCACCCGAGCACTCTGTCAGCATCAGCCCCGAACGTACCAAAAGAAGCGGGGAAGGACTCAATTCATAGCGTCCTCCCGCACCCTTTTTCTGCAGATTGGCGATGTGTCCCAGTTCACTTTTGTCACTCTGTTCGTCGAAGAATTTCTCCGCGTACTCCTGACACAGGGAAAATGCTCCATCGACACATTCGGACAGATCGTCCTGCGACATCCGGCTGCTTCTGGCGTAAGCCGTGATCTCCAGCTTTTTATGATTGATATCCATGGATCGCGTCACGTCGCAGGCCGCCTCGTGTTTCGACTCCGCAACGGAGATGACACAAAGCACGACCATCAGCAACAACAACACGCCCGCCGCAATGGGCGCCCATTTTTTCCTCATGATCACTTCATAGACCGGAGTTACCGGCTCTTTTCCTGATTGATATAATTGATCAGGCCTTCTGCAGCTATGATCTTCTGCATGAACGGCGGGAACGCCTGGCCCTTAAACTGCGTACCTTTCGTACGGTTGTAGATGATACCCTCATCAAAGTCGATCTCGACCGTGTCACCTGCATCAATGCCGTCGTAAGCTTCCTCGCACTCGATGATCGGAAGTCCGATATTGATCGCATTGCGGTAGAAGATCCGGGCAAATGTCTTTGCTATAACACAGCTGACGCCCGCCGCCTTAATGGAGATCGGCGCATGCTCACGGGAAGACCCGCAGCCGAAGTTCTTACCGGCTACGATGATATCGCCTTTGGATACTTTATTAACGAAGCTCGCATCGATATCCTCCATGCAGTGTTTCGCGAGTTCTGCAGGATCGGAGGAATTCAGATAGCGTGCCGGGATGATGACATCCGTATCTACATTATCATGAAACTTAAAAACGGTTCCGTTCGCTCTCATTGTGTTACTCCTTTCAAGCCTGAATGTCCGCGATATCTGCCGGAGAAGTGATCTTTCCGGTAATGGCCGATGCCGCAGCTACGGCAGGGCTGGCCAGATATACCTCGGAATCCACATGTCCCATACGACCGACAAAGTTACGGTTCGTCGTGGAAACGCAGCGCTCACCGGCGGCCAGAATACCCATGTAACCGCCTAAGCACGGGCCGCAAGTCGGTGTGCTGACTACGGCGCCCGCCTGGATAAACGTGGTGAGCAGGCCCTCTTCCAAAGCCTTTAAGTAGATGGTCTGTGTCGCGGGGATCACGATGCAGCGAACCGATTTCGCTACCTTATGGCCCTTCAGGATCTTTGCTGCGCAGCGCAGATCTGACATATAACCATTCGTACAGGAACCGATCACGACCTGATCGACCGCGATATCACCGACCTGATCGATGGTGTGCGTATTCTCCGGCAAATGCGGGAAGGCCACCGTCGACTTCAGTGTCGACAGGTCAATGGTGTAGGTCTGAACATATTCAGCATCCGGATCTGCCTCAAAGATCTTATACGGCTTCTTCGAATGCTCCTTCATAAATTCTATGGTCTTTTCATCGACCGGGAAAATACCGTTCTTTCCGCCCGCTTCGATCGCCATATTTGCGATGGTGAAACGGTCATCCATGGACAGATACGAAATACCCTCGCCGACAAACTCCATGGACTGGTACAAAGCGCCGTCCACGCCGATGGTGCCGATAATGTGCAGGATGATATCCTTACCGCTGATCCACGGTGCCGGTTTTCCGACCAGTTCAAACTTGATGGCCGCCGGAACCTTAAACCAGGCCTTACCGGTCGCCATGCCGGCAGCCATATCCGTCGAGCCTACGCCCGTGGAAAATGCGCCCAATGCTCCATAGGTACAGGTGTGGGAATCCGCACCGATCACGACATTGCCCGCTACGACCAGGCCCTGCTCCGGGAGCAGCGCATGCTCGATGCCCATCTGTCCGACATCAAAGAAATTCGAGATCTCGTTTTTGTTGGCAAAATTGCGGACGCATTTGCAGTGCTCTGCGCTCTTGATATCCTTATTCGGCACAAAGTGGTCCATGACTAAAGCGATCTTATCTTTGTCGAACACTCCTTCGGCCTTGAATTTATCCATTTCATGGATGGCTACCGGTGACGTGATATCGTTACCCAGCACCAGATCCAGGTTCGCTTCGATGAGCTGTCCCGCTTTCACTTCTGCCAGGCCGGCTGCCGCCGCCAATATCTTTTGTGTCATTGTCATTCCCATAACCAATACCTCCGGTTTCTAAAAATGCATGTTTTATTTGTTATCGTTATCAAAATCGATCGGAGTAAAGTCCAGATCGTACGGGTTCTCCGACTTATCGGCAGTCTCCTGTGCTGTTTCGGCCGCCGACTGTACAGCTTCCTGCGCTGCGTCGGCCTGGTTCGAAACCGCATCCTGTGCAGCCTGTGAACCGCCGTTGAGCATCGCTGCCAGATCTTTTTCCAGGTCATCCGAATTCGGGGTGTAAACGGCTTCCATCTGAGGCGCGTTCTCCTGCTGTGCGGAAGCGGTCTCCACCGGTTTTAAGCTGCCGTCGACATCCATCTCGAACGAAGGAGCTGCCTGCGCGCCGCCTGCTGCCTGCATCTGTGCCTGCTTTGCGGGATAGTATTTCAGTCCCAGGAAGCCGGAAAGGTTCTTGGAGAACATCTTATTCAGTTCAGCGTTGTATCCGCATACGCAGTGCGGAACGACACGGTCGATCTCGCGAACCGCATTCGCTGCAGCAGCGACCGCCGGTGCAGCGATCATCTTGCCGTTGATGCCGTACAGACGCAGATAATTGGTTCCCTTATAAGTATATACATAAGCCCATACGACTTCATTTAAGTCTACCAGTTTGATCTTTCCGCCCTTGCGGAAGAACAGCGTATCCGGGGAGACGAACATATCATCCGAGATCTTCGTTGCTCGGGAGAACGATTCAGACAGTTTCTCCATGCTCCGTCTGGGATCCGCGGCAACAAACTTCTTCACCTGATCATCATAGGTCAGCATGGAGAATGTAACATGGAAGATACAATAAAGAGCCGACAGGATCATAACGATCAGGCAAATAATTACAAGGAACTTCGATGAATGTCCTACCTTATCGTAGTCCACGGTGTAAGCCTCGAGGTTCGACATATCGAACGCCTCTGCAAAACCGGTCTTATTGATCTTATTGATGCAGTCATTCCAATACTTCATCTCGTCGGATTTGACCTTACGGACCGATCCCTTAAAATGATAGGTCGCCGGAATATCGCCTTCTCCATTCAGATAATCCCAAAAGCCATCCGTGAGTTTTTCCAGGGTCTTGTCCTCCTTAGCGGGGACTACGACGCCGAAATAATGCGCAGGCATATTCTCTGCCGGATCGATCACGATAGCGATATATCCAACCGATGTCAGAGATCTGCCGGTCTCTACACCGTTTCTCTTAGTAATCGTCTCCGTGCGGATGTAATTCGCCATTACATAGTCCGCATCAAACGATACATATTTTCCTTCCAGTTCCGACATCGGCTTCATCATATCCGCCTTCGTGGGGCCGGCGATCAGTTTGATAAAATCGAGCCGGGAAATAGCCGCAGCAGCTATAAAGATGACCGCGCATACGATCACGGTGATCTTTATGTTTCTGGATATACGTTTTTTGAAATAATCTAGCATCTTTTTCTCCTCTTTCTTCCCTGTTGCGGATCCGCCTAAGGGGGGATACGCTCTCCTTCTGACTTTTGAAAAACCGGGCAGGGCTTTTTGACCCTGCCCGGCAAGTGTACGAAACGTTTGTCAGTTGCTTATCTATCCAATCAGTTGTTGATCAGCTTATCTGCTTCGTTGTTCCAGCTGTACAGCTTACGAACTTCCTCACCGATCTTCTCAGCGGGATGCTCAGCAGCGAGCTTACGCATAGCCTTGAAGTGAACCTGACGGCCTGCAGGGCTCATCTCCTGAAGGAACTCGCTTGCGAAAGTACCGTCCTGGATATCGGAAAGGATCTTCTTCATAGCCTTCTTGGTATCCTCGGTAACGATCTTCGGTCCGGTGATGTAATCGCCGTACTCAGCGGTGTTGGAGATGGAGTAACGCATGCCAGCGAAACCGCTCTGGTAGATCAGGTCTACGATGAGCTTCATCTCATGGATACACTCGAAGTATGCGTTTCTCGGATCGTAGCCAGCCTCGACCAGAGTCTCGAAACCAGCCTGCATCAGAGCGCAAACACCGCCGCAAAGAACTGCCTGCTCACCGAAGAGGTCGGTCTCAGTCTCCGTACG
>ONPC01000197.1 GCA_900319565.1 uncultured Eubacteriales bacterium
GTAGATCTTTCCGGTCTTTCCATCCTGGCCCAAACGATAGTGATCCGTTCCCAAAGGGATGAATCCTTCAAATTTGTGGCTGTAATCAATGCCGCCTGCGATGGCCACGATGCTGACCTCCTGCTTTCTGGACGAATCCGCCAGAAGCCCGTAGCCGTTTCTGAACATCAAAAAGATGCAGACCGCAAACAGCAGCCCTAAAAAGATGTAACCGATCTTCTGTTTCATTTTCATTCTCCTTTTCCCGGTTTCCATGTGATCTACAGACGCAGACCGAAATCATTATAGCACACATGCTATGTTCCCGCAAATGATAGGATCACCTCCGGAAAACATAGCGACTGTGTCCACATCTTTAATCAATATTATACAGCACCTTCTTCTCATCGCTCAGCTTCGCTCCGGGATACTGCCGTTCGGCTTCCGACTTAAGATCCTGATAGTTCTTATAAACCGTGGCCCATGCATTCGTTCCGATGGCCAGGATGAAGGTTTGGCTCTTCGGCAGGTATACGACCGCATTCGGAACATCGGCCAGTTTACCGAAACTCTCCGCATCCAGCAGGGTCACGGCCTGGTCGGTGCTGATGGCGATCTTCCCCTCTGCCTCGGAAATAAAGGAGATGGGGCGTCCCAGTTCGAAAAAGTTCACACAGGCTCCGTCGGTCAGGTCATAGATCCGGACGCGGCGGTCATCGCCCTGCATCAGGATATGCTTCCCGTCCTTCGTAAACTTCAGGAAACAGGTCTCATCCGTCTGCAGCGGAAGCTTCAGCAGCGTCTCAGTCGACGCCATGGACAGAATGCGAACGTAACCGTCGGCACACGCCATGGCGGCATACTGACCGGCTTCATCACATGTCAGGACGGACATCCGATTGCTGATGGTGCTGTACCGATCCAGTCCGGGATCCGAAAACTCCCTACGCTCACCGGTCGCTATATCGACAACAGCCAGAGGCGAACCGGATTTGGAAAACAGCAAATACTTTCCGTCCCCGCTTAAGGTGGCGGCATCGATGTTCTTATCCGTATTATATGAATAGATGCAGCGTTCTTCTTCCAGGTCAATGGCAGCCGTCCCGACCACACCGAAATAAGTCATCAACCGACGTCCATCCGAGCTTAACTGTGCATCATTGTATTTCTCATTGAGCCCCAGATCTTTATAGGCGATCTTCTTATCCGTTCCTTTATAGGGATCGACCAGATGGATCTCGCTGGTGTTCGTGATTACAAAACGGTCGCCGTAAAAGCCGCTTCCTTTTGCGTAGCTGCCCAGTTCCAACGTGTAGAAGAGCGAACCCTCCGAATCGTAAAAATAGAATACTCCGACGGTCCGGCGATCCTGAAGCACATAATAATCCGAGTTCGGAGCCACGTTATAACCGAGGCAGCTCGCGTTCAGATCCGGCAGTTTTCGAAGATCGTAGGCCTCATGATATTTCAGCATCAACAGCCGCGTGCTGTTCCGCTCCCGGAGAATGACTCCGCCGTTTATGAGTCTCATATCCTCGGATGCTATGGTCGTACTAATGGTCAATGCGCTGTCGGACTTTCCGTCGTCGGTGTCCATGACCAGGATATCGCCGTTTCTGCAACAAATATACGCTGTCGACGTACCATCGACGAGCGCGAGCGCGGTAGCCGATCCGGGAAGCGTGGCATGCGCCTTCATCTCCCCGGTCACCTCATCGATGGAGTACACGTCACTGTCGGAAGCGATCACGATATCGTTCTTCCCATCATAAGCATGGGACGATATCTGCATTTTGAAGTCAAACATCTCCCATTTGTTATACGGAAGTTCCAGGCTGTAGAGTTTCTTACCGTCTTTCGCGGAAAAAACGTCCATCGTAAGATCTTTGATCCCTTCATAGAAGAAATCATGGTTCGTGCTTACGACCGCCACATTTCCCAGTTCGGTCAATGTCATGACCAGCGTGTGTTCGCCGGTCAGCGTAGCCGTGGCGATCTTGTTTTTTTCACAGTCCAGGATCGCGATGCGGCCGGGCTCGGTCTCCTCCACGGAATACGCACATGCGAACCATTTTCCGTCTTCGGAAAACCCGGTTTCCCAAGGTGTGACGATTTCATCCGAGTAACGGAGTTCCGCGCGGACCGTCAGGTCGGACAGTTCCAGGATCCGGATCGTATCCGAAGTCACGCAAAAGATCGTGCCTGTCACGTCATCGACCATGGCCTTACGTATGTCTTTCTCAAACTCCAGTTTTTGCTGCGTCTCTCCGGCATAGTCGTAACGGACCGCCCCCTTCTGGTTAATGACGACCAGCCCGTCCGCATTTGCAAGGGCGGCGATCACGGACAAACGGTGCTTTGTCGCATCCGTCTCCGGAGGCACCTTTAACTTAAGTTCACCGGTCTGGGTGTCGTAGACGTAGACAGTGTAACTGCTGTCCGTCGAGGTCAGGTACCGGCCGCTCTCATCCAGATCCATCGCTTCCACCGTGTGATCATGTTCCAGGATACGGTCGAAATCGATCTCGTTGCCGCTGTCATACGCGTGAAGCGAGGTTGCGAGCGCGTACTCCGCTTCCGCTACGAACGGGCGATCCTGCTCGTCGGAGGGCAGGCCGGCGGAAGCGATGAGGACTGCATCCTCCAGGTTTCCCAGCCGGTACTGCGCCATCGCTTCTTCCGCGTAGAAACGGGACTGGTTCACCTGCTTCTCCTTGAATTCGACCAGAATGTCGTCCGCCAGCTTCGTCTTTTCATCCGCCAGTCTGGACTTTTCGTTCGCCAGGTTCGATTTATCATTGGCCAGTTTGGTTTTTTCATCCGCGAGCTGGGCTTTTTCGTCCGCCAGTTTCTTCATGCGGGACGCGACGTGCGCGTTGTAGATACCGAAGCCGGTGCCGGCGATCGCGAGAACGGCGGCCGCAACGGCGCCGATCAGGATGTTCCGCTTCAGAATGCGCTCGCGATGGCGCTGCCGCAGATCGTCGTAGGTGCAGCCCAAGATCGGCGCCGCCAGACGAAGCAGTTCGGTCTTGAATTTCTTATTTCGTTCGGACGGCGTCGCTCCGCGCACGTCGGCCGCCAGAGGCTCGACCGCATGGCCCTCCTCGTCACAAAGCAGCGGCGCAGGAAAGCTCTGCTCCGGCTCCCCGTCTATAAGGACCGCCAGAATGTGCTGCCGGTCATGCATCTCGATAAAGGTCTCGATCTCCTTCAAAACCCAGTACGAGCCCGGCGTCTCCGGCGAACAGATGACGATCAGATACTCCGATTCGCGCAGCGCCTCCGAGATATTCTCATTCAGATCACTGCCGATGGGCAGCTCCTCCTGATCGCGGAACACCCGCCGAATCTTCTGTTTTCCGGTCTTTTTCTGAACGGCGCCGGGCACATGGTAGGTCTCCAGGCCCACATGGACCTTCTTCGCGATCTCCATGTCTAACGGCGTGTGCCGGTAGCTGATAAAAGCATCGTATCTCATAGGTCAATCCTCACATTTTTCATAGGTCTTCGCAAATATACCTCCCTCGATCACGTAGATATCCGAAGGATCGTCCACACGGACTGCCAGGTAGTCGCCCGTCCGTCCCAGGTAGTATTTATCCGGATCCCACGCGGTGAATACCTTCACCCGTCCTTCGATCGGTTTCGCGTAGATCCCGTCTCCCCCCGACGAAATGCAGCTTCTTGCAAACGGAAGCAACGGTATTCGATCTCCGGTCTCACTGTCGATCAAATTCGGGGAATACTCCCCGGGATAGACATAGGGCTCGGAGCTTTCGCGATACGACCGCTCAAACTTCGCCTGCCGGATCGGGTAGATCTCGCCGTTCACATTCAGGATAATGTACAGATCCTCCGTAACGTCCACATCGACATCGCCCTCGAGCGTGCGGATCATGACCGTTTTGCCGGGCTGTGCCATCTGGGCCGCCCGCACGAAACCAACATGGAACTCCTTCTTACGGTATTTCGTAAACTCCGACAAATCCGTCTGATACTGCCCCGCATAGAGGATCTCAGAGCTGTCGTAATAGGTATTCATCCGCTTCGTAATAAACCGGATAATGCTTTCTTTCTCATAGGCCACGCCGGCCTTCACGATCAGGTCCTTCTTCAAAAAGCCGCCCGCCTTCACCAGGTGGCCGCCGCCACCGCCGAGGCCTTCTGCCAGATAGGCCGCCAGCTCGCTGGCCTTAACCTCCTTCACGCAGCTGCGCACGGAGAACTTGATGCCGGACGGCAGCAGGTTATACACCACGCAGTTGGAGACATCGTCCACCTCCAGGAACATATCGCTGATGATCCCGAGGATGTTGGAGTCGCACATTCCCGCCTCCACGATGCCATAGCGGCGCTTTTCATCCACGATCGTATTTTTCAGTGCCTCGCCGGCGATCCGCAGTTCCTCGATGGACAGGTTGGAATTCCGAAACAGTGTGATCGACGCCTTGTTAAACGCCGCCATGTCGCGCAGATCCCGGTCGCTCGGATGCGAGATCTCCGAGAAATCCCCGGTGTCCGTCATGAGCCCGTAATACAACGCCGTGGCCACATTCTCATCCGCATTGATATCGATTCCTTCCGCCTGAAGCATCTCGTACATCACCGTCGAACACGAACCGTAGTTGCTCCGCACTTCATTCAGTTCCGGCAACTCGCCGGACACCTGATGGTGGTCAATGACCGCGACCGTTTTCGCAGGAAATTCGGTCACATTGCTCTCCCCATACTGGCAGTCCACCGTAATCAAAAGCTCCGGCGCCTCGAGGCACTCCACGTGCTCGCAGTTGATCCCGAGGTTCTCATTCATCAGTACAAGATTACTCTTCGCGATAACATTCGCCCCACCGTAAATAAGCCGCGCCTCGATCCCTTTCAAACCGAGATACCAGCGAAGCGCAAAACCGCTCGCCAACGCATCCGCATCCGGGTTGTCATGACACTGTATAACGATATTCTTATATTTGCATAGATCCGCTAGTTTGAACGACATACAAAACCTCCAATTGTAGGCCTCCTCATCGAGGCCCTCTGATTATTATATCACGTCCGCCGTGACCTGTCACTTACCTGAAATAACCACGGCAGAAGAAGATGCATCTGCAATGGATTAGTTAGTGGGGCGACTTTGCTGCGTGGCCGGTAACAGGCAACCGGCTAATGAATCAGGGGATAATCGTACCTTAGTTAGCCGGAACCTCTTCGTAGCCCTGCCGGATACAGCAAACCGGCTAACTAACCGAGGCATAATCGAACCTTAGTTAGCCGGTATGCTCATGGAGATGCCGCCAATGCCGTAGATCCATCCGGGGTTTGCGAAGCAAACCTTCCTTGTTTCTCCCTCCGCGCTCCCAAAGTTCCTGTCCTAAACTGTCCGTCTCTCAATCAAAGGCAAGTAAAGCAACTACCTGACCGGGAGTGTCACACCGAGCAGCCCGCTCAGTCCTGCAAGGTTTCCGGCAGAGCGTTCGTGAATGCGATCGTGAGGCGGACATGTGAGTGAGCGGATGAAAAACCCGCGAATGAAAAGACGGAGCCGGGGCTATCTGGTATGACAGCCCCGGCTGAAAGCATCGTAGATCGTATTTTTACTTATCTTCGTTCACGAACTGCGACAGGAACTTCCACGCATTTTCGTTGGTATGCTGTCTGCACTCATGCACCTGTCCGCTGACGCTGGCCAGCGCGGTGCGGCAAACGCCGTCCTCGCTGTCGTAGTAGCGGATCGTGAGTGTGCTTCCGCGGGTCTCGTCGTAGACCTTCTCCTCGCGGTCCGGAAGCTCGCCGTAGATGGGCTCCTCCCACTCTTCCTTCTTCTCGTAGTCGAGGTTGAACTTCTTCTTCAGGCGGTTCACCTCTGCCAGGTACGTGATGCGCTCCAGACCGCTCGCTGCCTGGAAGGGCAGTTCGGGCAGATGCGACTTCTCGCCGCCGGAGTAGAACACGGGCTTCGCCACGGTTTTATTGAGCCAGTCGCCCGCGGGGCGGCCGAACGGATTGTTGTATACAGGGAACAGGGCGGATGCCGGAGCGAAACCGGCGAATTCCTTCGGGAACTCCTCGAAGCAGTTCCAGGTCTTGCCGCTGCCCATCGAGAAGCCGGTCGCGTAGATGCGCTTCTCGTCGATGTTGTAACGCTTCTTCAGGCCTGCCAGGATCTCCACTGCTTCCGTCGCGGTCACAAACTGATGGTTCTCGATGGAAACGAACAGGAAGTTGTTCTTATGAGCTACTTCCCACCAGCCTGCTACGAAGGTCAGGTACATGGAGGTGTCTCCACCGCCGTGGAAGCCAAGCATCAGGGGCGCCGGTCCCTTATCGAAAATGTCGTTGTTGTAGTATGCGAAGTAGCCTACCTTATGGGTGGGCTCTTTGATCATGCGGTTGTCTTCGGAGGTATTGACCTCAACGTAACCGACATCCTCGGTCATACCGAGTTCAGGGAAATCGGGCTCGATCTCCATGTTGCCGCACCACATCTTGAACTTGCGTACGAAGGCCTTGAAGTCTGCCTTATAGTCTGCCTTATCCTTCACGAGCAGGTTCTTGCATCCGGCAAGTGCTGCATTGACCTCGTCCGAGTTGCCGACGCTTAGGATGGCGATATCCTTGCGTTCGGGCTGCGGGATCACGCTGAGGCGCTCCATGGAGCACATCGCCGGGGTGATCTCGCCGGGACCCCAGAGGTATTCACCCTGGAGGGTCTTCAGCAGGTTTTTCGCAACGTAGTCGGCCGATGCGCCGTAGCTGTAGATGTCCGCACGGAAGATCGCGCCGCGGATGGCGTAGCCTTTGAATGTGCGGGTGAAGAAGTCGTTGATCGGGACAATGCCGTCCTCATACTCGGGGCTCATCTTCGTCTCCGCGATCAGGGACGCGTAGATGTCGTCCGGAGCCTGCTCCCAGCCTCCCTCCGCGGTCGGGTAGATGAACAGGACTGCACTGTCGACAGCAGATGCGATATCCGCCAGTCCGCTTTCCTTAGCGAACGTGATTGCGTCTTCCATGCTGCGACGGTTCTCCTCGAACACCAGAAGGTAGGGTGCACGGAAACCGTAGTTGTTCACCTTACCATCGATCTCGGTCGCCGGCAGGTACACCTTCAGATAAAACTTTTCAAACTCTTTTTCCCAATACTTTCCGCCGTCATCACACTTGTAGACCGCGGGTCTTTCCATAAATGCCATGTGTTTCTCCTTTTCTGTTTTCATTGTATTTTCGGCTCAAAAAATGACGCATTTATTATACCACAGAACGTAAAATAAGACAAGGGGCAGCCCCCTTGTCTTATTCTATTACATATGACCTGGCGAACCGGCTAAAATAATCGCTGAAACCGCCAATGAATTAGCCACTCGAGAAAAAACAAGATCAATGCCTCAAACCGCTATGCAGTATCCGTAGAAGAAGAAAAAGTGTACGATGGCTCCGGCCAGCACGAAGAAGTGCCAGATAAAGTGAAAGTACTTTTTATGAACCACATAGAATACAATACCGGTCGTATAGAAGACGCCGCCCATGATCAGCAGGAAGATACCGTGCGCACTCACGAGTTCTACGACGGTCTTTCCAAAGAGGACCACGCTCCATCCCATGATAACGTAGAGGCACAGGGAGAGCATCTTCCACTTTTTGAGGTCAATGGCATTCAGCGTGATGCCGGCGATGGCGCAGCCTGCGTTCAGTCCGAAGAGCAGCCAGCCGCGCGCGCCGCCGATCAGTGACAGTGTCAGCGGGGTGTAGGAACCCAGGATCAGCAGAAAGATCGAGCAATGGTCGAATACACGCAGAACCTTCTTCACATTATAGTTTGTGATCGAGTGATAGAGGGTCGAATTCATGAACAGGATGAACAGCGTGCTGCCGTAGATGGCAGAACTGACAATGTCGATCGCCGTCCCCTTCGTTGCGGCGCGCACGATCATGCATACCATGCCTGCGATGGCCAGGGCAGCACCGATGCCATGCGTCACGGCGTTTCCGATCTCCTCGCCGACCGACTGGTCGTTCACCTTCTGAGGCTTCTCCGGGGCCTGCGAGACCTTCAAACCTTCAAACACTCTGCTATTCTTTGCGTTTCCGCGATCCAAAACCATATATTTATCCATAATGTTACGAACCTCCTTCCGTAACTGCGCTTCTGCCCGTTCCAACACGAATGCGAAACACGCAAAAGCTCTCACAATTTCTCAGTGTTGATCGTACTGCAGTGCAGATGTTATTGCGTCCAAACTGCATGATGTAGTTTTCATTACTATGTTACAACGCATCGCTATTTACGTCAAGTGGTTTTCGAAAAATAAAGGAAAATGTAAGAATTGTCCCATGTCCTTTGATGGCGCGAAAACCCGCACCGGATAAGGCAATATTGACTTGTTTTTAATATCATGTTATAGTTAAAGGTACGTTGACTGTCACCGATGGTCAGCGCCACTTACTTTGATGAATTACAGGAGAATTCACATGTCCTGCAAACAACTGCGTTTTCGCATATTATATATCTCGGCGCTGCTTGCGATCCTCGTTTCTGTCTGCGGTTGCGACGTGCTGTTTACGAAGGATCCGACACATTTGGAAACGAGTAACGTCTCCTCTGTTACGGATGCCGTTACAAAAACCGATGCGCCCGATAAGAGCATCACGGAAGAAACAGCAGAGAGCACCCGCTCCCAGGCCGATCCGGAGGAATCATCTCTCCCGACCGAAGCCGATGCGACGAAGAGCAGCATCAACGCGTCTGCGGAAGAAACGACCGCCATTTACATAGAGATCGAAACACCGGATTCGACCGATGAGGGGGCGACCGATGCGGAGTCGACCGATAACGTCTATTCATCCGAAGACATTTCCCGGGATCCTGATGAAACAGAGGACGTAACCTGGGATGTGGTCCGGCCTACGGGCTCTTCTACCGGAATCATTTCGGACCCCTATCCGGCCGGTCTGCACCGCACTGTGACAAATCCCTTTATCGTGCTCGATGAAGCAAAATATGCGGCTGCCACACAGTACAACTATTCGGCAAACAACTATCGCATGGCGCAGGTCATTAAAAAAGCACAGGCAGGAAAGCCGGTGACCATCGGCCTGATCGGCGGTTCGATCACACAGGGAACCGGCACTTACTGGGAAGGCACTTCCTACGCGCAGATTCTGGAAGGCTTCTGGCGCGGTTATTTTCCCAACAGCGCTCTGACCTTTATCAATGCCGGCATCGGCGGAACGGATTCGTACATCGGTGTTCACCGCGTGTCCGGGCTGCTGGCCGCTGATCCGGACTTAGTCATTATCGAATTCAGTGTCAATGACGCCGGCTCGTCGATGTACCAGACTTACTACGAGAATCTGGTGCGCCGCGTGAAAGCCGCGCCTTCCGCGCCTGCAGTCCTGCTCCTGTTCATGACCACGAATACCGGCACCGACGCGAGCCCGTTCGAGATCCCGATCGGTCGGAAATATTCCGTTCCGATGATCTCCTACCGTGATGCCCTTCTGCCCGCTATTTCGGCAAGGGAATTCAAATGGACGGACATCGCCGTTGACTTCATTCACCCGAATGTCCACGGACACAGTTTTGCGGCCCGCCTGATCATTCACTACCTGCTGACCACTATAGACGCGGTCAATGCAGGCAACTATCAGACTTCCGACGTGCCCGTTCCCTCACATGCTACCGCTTATGCAAACGCCGAGATCTATGACAGCCGCGTTCTGAAACCGGTCAGCTGCATCGGTTTTTCCGAAGGGTCCAATGCCAGTGAAAACTTTAAGTACGGCTGGTCTACCTCTTCGTTCCATGAAGAAGCGAAAGCGGAGCCGGCTCCGGAAACACGGGCCGCTTCCTCGGGAATATCCGCCGCAAAAATGAATACGCTCCTTTGCGGGGCCAGAAGCGCCGGTACTTACCATGTGATCAAAACCAACAAAGCCGACGTTATCTATTTGGATAAAGATACCGTCATAAAAACGGAGCCTACAACGGCCTCCGCTACCAAGCAAACACAGCCCGCGACGACAGCCGCGCAAAAGAGCACGGAAGCGCCGACAAAACCCGACGCAACCTCTGTGCCTACGACGCCCGCTTCGACGACTCCGGCGCCTACGACCGCTGATCCGACAAAGCCGGAGCCCACAACGGCCGCTCCGACAAAACCCGAGCCCACAACCACTGCTCCCACAAAGCCGGAGCCTACAACGGTCGCTCCGACGAAACCAGAGCCCACGACCGCTGCTCCGACGACTGCAGAGCCGACGGCAGCGGAGTCTACGGAACAGCCGACCGGCCCCGCTCCGGTGCAGGAAGCCCATGAGATCACATTTACCGTAAATGCCAGAAATATCGGCTTTTTATTCCGCGTATTCCGTGACGGATCCGGACAGGTCATGCAGGTCTTTATCGACGGAAAGTTCGTCGGGGTCCTGAACGGCAACGGCATCGATGAGGCAAACACCTACGATAAGGGCCTCGAGTTATACACATCGGGAAGCTCCCGGGAGCACACGATCACGATCAAAATAGATCCTGCCTCCGGCGGCTCTCGTTTCGCCCTGGAAGGCTTGCTCCTTTCTTGAGTTTGAGGAACACTTTATTAATGCGAAGAGATTTGAATTTGAACCAAAACAGAAACCGAAAGCCCTTCAAAAGGCGCCGTAAAGCGGCGTCCGTGTTTGCGGCGCTTAGTCTGGCGCTGTCTTTGGCAGCGTGCGAGGCCGGCGGGCCCGGTGACGCGATTCCGGAGTTTGAGACACCGAAGCAAAGCACGATCGGAGTCCCAAAGCCCACCGGCGCCATCCTTCCGCCTGTTTCCGCGTACGAAACCACGCCGGAGGAAACTGCTCCTACCGCTGTAAACGGCGAGACGGCCGATGCTTCTTCGAGTCCCGAAGCCTCGCTCGGCGACCTGCCTACGACTCCCGAGACAACGCCTACACAGCCAACGGTCACAGAACCGGTCGGACCGACCATCGAGATCGTGGACACCGATTATGAAGTCTACAGCAAACTGACCGAAGACATGTATGATGCGGCGACGAGCCGGCTGGGCTCGGACAATACGTACCGTATGGCCCACACGCTTATGAAGGCACAGCAGGGGCAGCCCGTCAACATCCTTCTGCTCGGCGGCACATCCTATGCCGGTGACGGAGGCTCCAAGCCCGAAAAGACCACCGAGGCGCTGCTGTATGAATACTGGAAGCGGACATTTCCCGCGAGCGCGCTTTCGATCAACCGGGACACACAGAGTGCGGACGATCCGTATTTCGCTATCCATCGCGCCGCCGAATTTGTGGCAACCAACCCTGACCTGGTTCTGATCGACTATTCGGCCGTGGACGACGGAAGCGACGAAACGCGGCTCTATCTGGAGAATCTGGTGCACCGCTACCTGACCTGCGACTCGCAGCCTGCGGTCATGTTCCTCTATATTTACGGTACCGTACAACAAGATGATACGGACAGCCAGCGGATCATAGCCACACGCTACCGCCTGCCCATGCTGTCGCTCGGCGACGCGATCGAAGCCGGCATACACAGCGAAGCGATCCCCGACCGGTCGGCCGTTATTACCGAGGCCGGACGCATGACCGATGCAGGCCACGCGATCTTTGCAGCCACACTGGAACGTTATTTCAACACGATCCGCGCCTATATACGCTCGGATAAATACAATACATCGTACGGCATTCCGGAGAGCCCTACGGACGCGACACGCTACAGCGGCTCCCACATCGCGGACAACGAAAACGTACGTCCGTCATCAAAAGCCGGTATCGCTAAGGGCAGCCGCGTAAACGCCGACTATCCGAACGGTTGGACCTCCAACGCCGCGGGATTTGAGCTTCGGTTTAAGATCACTTCCCGCAACCTGGGCATTTTGTACCAGGTGGTGCCGGATGCAAGTGGCGCCGAGGTCGATGTCTTCGTCGACGGTCTCTATGTCAAAACATTTTCCTGCTCCGATCCGGAGCTTTCACAGGCTCGAACGCGCAGCACTGAATTGTACTGCGGCGGAGCGAAGGCCACGCACATCGTGACTCTGAGGATGAAGGACGGTTCTCCCGGCGCCTTCTTCGCGCTCCTGGCCCTGCTCGTAAGTTGATAAAACGGATATTTTGAAACGGCATCCGCCGTTCCTATATCCTGCATAGGCAGTAAAAAACAAGAGGTGTCAACGTGTGACACCTCTTGTTTTGCATTTATTTATCTTTAATCCAATAAGCTTACTCGCCAGAAACGAGAACTTAGGGATCAATCCACCGTTTTGTAGTTCTTCAGATACTCCAGGAACTTCTCGTAGAGAAGCTGGTACTCGAGCTCGTCTTCCGTCATGATCTTCAGGAGTTCCTCTTCGCTCTTCACCTGCTCCTTGTAATCCTCCAGCAGTTTCTTCTTAAAATTCTCCAGCTCGCCGTCTTCGATCTTCATACCCTCTTCGCGGCAGATACCGAGGATCGTAAGCTTCTGCTTAGCATATGCCTTACCGTTATCCTTCAGCAGCGCCTCAAACTCATCTACGGAATAACCGGTCGAATTCAAGTAGGTCAGACGATCAACGCCATACGCAGCGCAGGCACGGTCTACATTGGCCAACTGTTCTTTCACATATTCGTCGATCAGGCCTTCGTGCTCCTTCTTCTCTGTAACCGCAGCCATGATCTTACCCAGGATTATACTGTCGTGGTAGTTCTTTTTGATCTCTTCGGCTTTTTCTTCCGCGTAGGTCTTATAGGAAGTATATTTCTCCTTGGTTTTTTCTTTCAGTTGGTCATCTGTGACCTCAGGAAGTGTCTGTATCTTCTTCAGCGTCACCTTAAATACCGCTTTTTTACCGGCGAAATCTTTATCCGAGTAATCCTCCGGAAAAGTCACATTGAGGTCGAACTCATCGCCGACTCTCCTGCCGATAATGCCTTCTTCGAAGCCGGGAATGAACCTTCCGGAACCGATACCGAGCTCAGCATTCGCAGCGGTTCCGCCATCAAAACGGATTCCGTTGATGTAGCCCTTGTAGTCGATGGTAACGGTATCTCCGCCTTCCACGGCTCCGTCCTTCGTAGCAAGCGTAAAGCCGTAGTTATTGACCAGATCCTGTGACGTTTGGTATTTGATAAATGCATCGCTGGCCGTAACATCGCTCGTTATAATTTTAAGGTCTTTTACCTTAGACAGGTCAATGAATTCGGACACGTTGATGCTGTCGAGATCGATCACATACTGATTCGGATCCAGTGGTGCGTTTTCCGTAGACGGCTCTGTGGCCGCAACGGAAGGATCCGCAACCGTTCCCGCCTGCGTAGGTGCTGCGGTAGTCTCATCACCGCCACGCTTTGGTGCGCAACCGGTCATCAGAAGTCCGACGATCGCCGCCGTAGCGCATGCCTTCGTCAAATATTTCTTTCCCTGATATTTTTTCATAACTTCTCCTCTATACGATACACGATCACATTCCTGTGAAATCGTCTTTTTTGCCAAACCGTCCGGTTTGAATAACACGTGGAAAGTTTAACACACTACACACGGTTTTGCAAGCGTTTCGGCAAAAGTACACAAACATTTCACAATTTCTCGAGACGGCCGCTCTCACGTTTTTTCAGTTTCGTCTCGGTGATATCGAAGAAATCTTCGTCGATCGAGATCATGGAGACTTCGTGCGGGTTCAGGAGATATGCGCTCTTCACATGCTGGCCGGATCCCAGTTTCACGCCGCGAACACCGGCTGCGGTCTTCTTCTGAAGCGGCACATCGGACACCTGATAACGCAGGTACATCTTATCGTCCGTGATCAGGATAATGTGACGTTTGATCTCCGGCAGCACGGCAACGACCGCGTCGCCGTCCGCGAGTTTGGTCGCGGCAATGGTCTTCTTAACGGAGAAGAATTCCTCCAAAGGCACGCGCTTGATCAGGCCCATCTTCGTGACGAAGATATAGTTCTGATCCTTCGCCACGGGATCCAGCGGGATCACGGCGACCACGGTTTCCTTTGAAGAATCGAGGTTGCAGATATTGTCCAGAGGAACGCCCTTATCCTTCGGCTTACACAGAGGCAGGTCGAGCACCTTCAACTGGTGCAGCGTGCCTTCTGCCGTAAACAGGCCGACCTTCGACGTGTTCATGCAGGTGAAGACCACCTTATGGTCCGCAAGCACGGTCTCCTCGTTCTTCTGGTATACGGAAACATCCAGCGTCTTCGCGTATCCAAAACGGTTCATGGCGAAAACGACCGGCGTCTCGACGATCGGCGCTTCCTCGAATACCGCCTCTTCGATATCCTCGATGCGCGTGCGGCGCTTCAGTCCGTAGTATTTCTTAATGCGGTCCAGATCCTCTTTGATGGTGTCCATCATGATCTTGCGGCTCTTCAGGATCGCAGTGTATTTCTTGATCTTCGCCAGGGTGTCCTTATAATCCTCCTGCAACGCCAGGATCTCGAGGCCAATGAGTTTCGACAACCGCAGTTCGAGGATCGCCGTCGCCTGGGCTTCGGTGAAGTTCAGTTTCTGCGCTTCCGCCTTACTCTTCGTCGATTTAAACTTGATCCCGGTGATGTCTCCGTTCACCAGACAGCCTTTCGCCATCTTGATGTCTTTACTACCGCGGATGATCTCGATAATCAGGTCAATGATGTCCACGGCCCGGATCAGGCCTTCCTGGATCTCTTTTCTCTCCTCTTCCTTTTGAAGGAGCGTCGTGTATTTTCTGGTATTGATCTCGATCTGGAAATCGATGTTGTGCTGCAGGATCTCGCGAAGCGACAGCGTCAGTGGCTTACCGTTCACGATAGCCAGCATATTGACCCCAAAGGTATCCTCCAGTTTCGTCTTCTTATACAGGCCCTGCAGGGTCTTCTCCCCGTCCGCGCCCTTCTTCAGTTCCAGAACGATCTTGATGCCTTCCTTCGACGACATGTTCGAAATGTCGGTGATGTCGGGCAGTTTCTTTGCTTCCACGAGGGCCATGACATCCGACAGGAACTTACCGATGTTGGCGCCGATCATGGTATACGGGATCTCGGTGATCTCGATGTGGTCACGGTCGGCCTTGCGCTTCGCGGGTACCAGCTGCGCCTTACCGCGGAGTTTGATCTTACCGCGGCCGGTCTCGTAGATCTCGAGGAGCTCGCTTTTATTCGTCACATAACCGCCGGTCGGGAAATCCGGACCCGGCATCAGGTTTAAGAGCTCTTTCGTCGATGCATGCGGGTAATCCATCAGATACTTCATGGCATCGATGACTTCCGCCAGGTTGTGCGTCGGGATGGACGTTGCCATGCCGACCGCGATGCCTTCGGAACCATTGACCAGGATATTCGGAATGCGGACCGGGAGCACGGAGGGCTCTTTCTCGGTCTCATCGAAGTTCGGCACGAAGTCGATGACGTTTTTATCCAGATCCGCGAGGTACACTTCCTGGGTAAATTTCTTCAGTCGAGCCTCGGTATATCGCATGGCCGCCGCGCCGTCACCTTCAATGGAACCGAAGTTTCCGTGGCCGTCGACTAAAGCCATGCCCTTCTTGAAATCCTGCGACAGAACGACCAGTGCGTCGTAACTGGAACTGTCGCCGTGCGGGTGATATTTACCCATCGTATCACCGACGATACGCGCGGACTTACGGTGCGGCTTATCGCTGTTTAAGCCCAGTTCGTTCATCGCGTACAGAACGCGGCGCTGTACCGGCTTTAAGCCGTCCCGCACGTCCGGCACCGCACGTGAGGTGATGACGGACATGGAGTAGTTGATATAGGATTGCTGCATCTCTGCAGAATATTCTGTGGTTATGATATTCTCCGGCATGGTTTTCTCCTTAACGTAACCGATTTAATGGAATATGCTTGCATTTCGAGTGGCGATCGAACGTTTCTTTGAAGATCCGGTCAGATATCCAGTTCCGCTTCCTTCGCATGCTCGTAGATGAAGTCGCGGCGGGGCTCAACGTCACTGCCCATAAGGATCTCGGTGACTTCATTTGCCAGACGGGCGTCCTCGATCTTCACACGCTTCATGTTGCGGTGCTCGGGATCCAGCGTGGTCTCCCACAACTGCTGGGCATCCATTTCACCCAGACCTTTGTAGCGCTGCAGGGTAAATGACTTGTGCGACTTTTTGTATTTTTCGAGTGCAACATCGTCGTAGAGATACTCCTGCGGGCCGCGCGAAGGAATGGCCTTATATAGCGGCGGCATGGCAATGTACACGTGCCCCTCGCTGATTAGTTCAGGCATGAAACGGTAGAAAAACGTCAGCAGCAACGTGCTGATGTGCGCGCCGTCGACATCGGCATCGGCCATGATGACGATCTTATCATAGCGAAGTTTCGATATGTCGAAGTCGTTGCCGTAGCCTTCCGAGAAACCGCAGCCAAACGCCTGTACCAGCGAGCGGATCTCGGCGTTCGCCAGGACTTTATCGCTGGTCGCCTTCTCACCGTTCAGAATCTTACCGCGGATCGGCATGATGGCCTGATATTTACGGTCGCGCGCGGTCTTTGCGGAACCGCCCGCGGAATCACCCTCGACGATGAAGATCTCGCACTTCGACGCGTCGCGGCTCTCGCAGTTCGCGAGTTTACCGTTGCCGTCGAAGGAGTATTTCGTCTTACCGAGCAGGTTGGACTTCGCTTTTTCTTCGGCCTTACGGATCTTCGCGGATTTCTCCGCGCAGGAGATCATGGCCTTCAGCGCTTCCAGGTTACGGTCACAGTAGATGGTCAGCTGCTCTCCGGTCACGGCCGCCACGGCCTTCGTCGCGTCGGCGCTGCCCAGCTTCGTCTTCGTCTGGCCTTCGAACAGCGGGTCGGGATGCTTGATCGCTACGATCGCGGTCAGACCGCAACGCGTATCCGGTCCGGTGAAATTATTGTCTTTATCCTTCAAAATCCCGAGCTGACGTGCGTAAGTATTCAACACCTGGGTAAATTTGGTGCGGAAACCGGTCAGGTGCGTACCACCGTCAGAGTTATAGATGTTGTTGCAGTAGCCGAGGGTCTTTTCCTCGAACGTATTCACAAACTGGAAGGCGATGTCGACTTCGATCTTATCGGACGTTCCTTTGAGGGAAATGACGTCCGTCACCGCCTCCTTACCTTTATTCAGTTCTTTTACGTAAGCGCAGATACCTTCTGTTTCATGGAAGACGATCTCTTCCTTTTCGTCCTTGTGCTCATTGATAAAAATGATGCGCAGGCCGGGGTTCAGATAGGCCGTTTCATGCAGGCGGCTTTTGATCGCCGTCACGTTGTATTTGATCTTCTCGAAGATCTCTTCGTCCGGAAGGAAGTTGATGCTGGTTCCGGTGAGTTTCGTCTTACCGATGACCGGAAGCTTACCGTCCTCTAAGTCCACCGTCGGCACACCGCGCGCATAGGAGTCGTAATGGATCAGGCCGCCGGTCATGACCTTAACTTCCAGATACTCGGACAAAGCATTTACCACGGAGGAACCTACGCCGTGCAGGCCGCCGCTGGTCGCATATGCTTTGTTGTCAAACTTACCGCCGGCGTGCAGGGTCGTGAAGACCAGACGTTCTGCCGGAACTCCCTTCTCATGCATGTCTACGGGAATACCGCGGCCGTTATCCGTAACGGTGACGGAATTGTCCGCCTCCAAGCGAACCGTTATCTCGGTGCAGACACCGGCCAGGTGCTCGTCGACTGCATTGTCCACGATCTCGTAGATCAGATGATTCAGTCACGATGTGGAAACAATTCCGATGTACATACCCGGACGTACCCGGACCGCCTCCAGTCCTTCCAGGACCGATATACTACTGGCATTGTATTCGTTGTTTGCCATGTTGCCTCCCTAACACTCTTATATTCGTGAAGACTCGCGTCTCGATCTCCTATCTCTTCGGATCCCTTCCCGATCTTCCTAGCGATCTTAATTACGGACTTCTTTCGGGTCATGTATCCGGTTCAGCGACCGGCCCTGACGCACCGCAAACGAATCCAACAGTAATTATACCCGAATCCCCCTCAAACGTCAAGGGATTGTGTTTGATTCTGCTTTTGTATCCCGTATCTTGTTATCCGAGCCCCAAAAGCGTGACACCGGGGACGGTTCTTTTTGTCACTTTTCCGACCTACGCGATAGATGCCACCGCCGCATGTCGTAATTTTCTCCTGCTTCACCTCACTTTTACGACCTGCGCGCTGCTTTTCCCTCCACATGTCGTAATTTCATCCCGCTTCACCTCACTTTTACGACCTGCACACTGTTTTCCCCACCACATGTCGTAATTTCATCCCGCCTCACTTCACTTTTACGACCTATGCGCTAGATGCCTCCGCCGCATGTCGTAATTCAATTCTGCATTGGCCGATGCAAGCGGCGCAAGCCGCCTTACATCGATCTTGATTACCCCATATCACAGCAAAAAAGGCCCTGTCAAGGCTGCGA
>ONPC01000196.1 GCA_900319565.1 uncultured Eubacteriales bacterium
CTTCTAAAGGTTATACAGTGGTATAACTTCCGGTTTATCAGTCTTATTCTAAGGCCCAAGCCGGAAGCGATAGGGATTACTCATTCAATGAGGACAAAACACTTATCCGGGCAAATTAGGGGCATTCGATCCCGGTGGATGTGGAGCTTGAAAAAAAGGAACCACCAGAATACCTCTATCACGGTACTAGCGAGAAGTATCATGAATTAATTGAACAGCAGGGATTAATTCCGAAAAGTCGTCTTTATGTTCATTTGTCTGCGGATATAGAGACGGCAGTTAAGGTCGGAAGCAGGCACGGAGTACCTGTGGTATATCGTGTTTCGAGCGGCCTGATGCATCAGAATGGCTTTGTTTTCCGAGAAATATCCCATGGAAAAGGGATACGAAGAGCTCCTTCGGAAAATGCTTGGGAGGGTGTCACGTTGAAGACTTTGATTTATTGTATGCCGGAATACATGGATCTGGCGAGAAAATTGTGCGTGAATTATATTGCACACCATCATGAAAAAGCAGATATCATCTCTGAGCAGGATCAGGATGATGTTGGATATGCCAGAGAAATGCAATATGACGAAGCAATCTTCATTGAGGATGCTGAGACGGTTATTATTCATGATATTGAATCGGGGCATACGAGAAGATGTCCTGTTTCAGAAGTGTATTATCGCAATTGATGTTTAGTGAGCTTAGGGCGATAATTCACAATATAGAATTATAGAACAATAGTATACAGGATTAGAAGAATTCGTAGTGGGCTAAATGAGATACGGAAATATGGGGGATTAACTATGGTAACCGATGATTTTGACAACGATACAAAACCGATAGTCGATATCGGCAGCTTTTACGGTGAACCGGGGAAGAAGGTTGAAAAATGCCTGATCATATTCTCAAAAGAGGTTCACGATTATCTTTTAAGTGAACATGAATGCACCAAAATCGGCAGTTGCGATGCCTGTAACGGTGAGATACCGATTTACTGCTTTGAGCATAACGGTGAGAAGGTTGCATTTTACCTGACCGGGATCGGCTCCGCAATGGCGTCGGGTACCTGTTATGAAGTACATTGGCAGACAGGGGCTACAAAGTTTGTTATGTTCGGTTCCTGCGGGAGCCTTTGCAGGGAAAAGACCAAGGGAAGATATATCATTCCTTCCGAGGCCTACAGGGGAGATGGGGCATCTTACTATTATGCACCGCCATCAGACTATATTGCGCTTAGGAACGCAGACAAACTGGCAAAGATATTCGAAGAACTGGGAGTGCCGTATGTAAAGGGCAGGGTATGGACTACAGACTCGATGCTTCGCGAGACCGCAGGGCTTGTAAGCAAGAGAAAAGAAGAGGGCTGCATAGCCGTAGAAATGGAAGTTGCCGGGGTGGAAGCGCTTTGCGATTTTTACGGCCTGGATCTGTTTGACTTCCTTGAAGCCGGAGACGTACTTGAGGAAAGCGGATATGAGGTGGAAGATCTACCCGCAGCAAACCACGGTTTGGCAAAACTTCATATCGCACTTAGTATTATCGAGAAACTATAGGGGCTCTTCGGAAGCGAAACATAGATCGAAAAAGGATGACATAATTATGGAATATGTATTTGAAACGGAGCATTTGCTGGTCAGAAAGTTCGACATCAAGGATGCCAGGCGCCTGTATGAGTATCATCTGGATGGAAATGTAAAACGGTGGATGCCGAACGAGAGTTATGAGGATATCTCAGTGGCGAGGGACGCGATTTTTTTCTACGCGGAGCGTGTTGAAGAAGAGCAGTTGCCGTATGTGTTGGCGGTCGAACTGAAAACGACCGGAGAGTTGATCGGCGATACCGGTGTCAATGAGGTAGAGGGAAAACCGGGCGAAGTCGAGATCGGATATGTGATCAGTGACCGGTTTTGCGGGAATGGTTATGCTACGGAACTGGTGAGGGCGATGACGTCATTTGCCATAGAAAAGTTCGATACCAAAGTGCTGTATGGCCGTGTTATGCACGGAAACGACGCGTCCGTAAGGGTTTTGGAGAAAAACGGTTATTCCTTTGAGAAAGAAGAATTCGACGCTGAAGATGATCCGTACGGCAACGGGATGCTGGTATATGCCTATCGGGTGTGAAAAGAACATGCTGAGATTAATGGTTTAGTTCCTGATCTTAAAAAGCAAAAATAGTCGAGAACTGAACCGGGCATATATGCTAGGATAAGCTCACAAGGAGGTGAGCAGATGGAAGAACAGAGAAAAGCGGTTCGCCGGATGCAGGATTATATCAATGAGCATATCTCGGAGGAGATAAGCCCGGGAGATCTTGCAAAAGCGGCATCATTTTCCCCTTGGTACGCGAGGCGGTTATTCATCAAGTATCTCGACATGACTCCAGCAGTCTATATCAGGCGCCTTAAGCTGTCCAGATCAGCACTGAGACTTCGGGATGAATCCTGTCAGATCCTCGACGTTGCACTGGATATGGGATTTGGAAGTGTCGACGGATATCAGCGCGCATTCAGACGTGAATTCGGCATAAATCCAAAAGAGTACTCCACGAGCCCGATCCCCATCTGGCTTTTTACTCCTTATTTCATCGCCGATAAAGAAAGGAGCGAGAGCAAAATGAGCGATATCAGAAATGTTTTTATTCAGGTGGTTGAGAAACCCGCGCGTAAGGTGATCATTAAAAGAGGAGTCAAGGCAACCGAGTATTGGAGTTACTGCGAGGAAGTCGGCTGTGATGTCTGGGGACTTCTGACCAGCATAAAGTCGATCAGCGGAGAGCCGGTCTGCCTGTTTCTCCCGAAAGCACTCCGAAATCCCGTAACCAATGAATACGTTCAGGGTGTGGAGGTTGAGCCGGATTACTCGGGCGAGATCCCGGAAGGATTTGAAGTGATCGATCTTCCGGCATCCACGTATCTGCTGTTTAGCGGGGAACCCTTCGCGGAAGAGAACTACGAGGCAGCGATCGTTGAGATCTGGGAAGCTGAGAAAAAGTATAATCCCGAGTTCATCGGATATAAATGGGATGATACGAATCCTCGTATCCAACTCGAGCCCAGAGGTGAGCGGGGATATATCGAGCTGGTACCGGTTAAAAAGATCGGATGATCAAAAGTCTATAGGGTATCTGCATTCGCGTGCAGAAGAAATACTATCCCCCGGAGCCACGGCTTCCGGGGGATAACCTTTTGCTTCTGAAACCGCGATTTGGCTTTTCCGTGACTGCAATATGTGATATAGTATGAGAGAAGGGCAATGCGATGATCTTCCGGGACACGCAGAGCGACAAAGCAGGATTTAGCAGAGAGATCGGAACCGACGAAGAAATAGGATCATTATGGAGGATCGGTATTATGGGAGAATTAAATGATACTATATGCATAAAAACAGCAGAGACGGATGAAGAACTGTGCGGGAGAGGATACGTGCATTGTACTGCCTGGAAGGAAGCTTATCGGGGAATCGTATGTGACCGGTATCTGGATACGATGACGGTGGAGGCTACAACTGCACGCGCCAGGAATAATCCGGAAAATACTCTGGTAGCGAAGGATGGAGACAAGGTCGTAGGATTTGCGGTATATGGTCCGTCGAGAGACGAAGATCTGACAGATGCCGGAGAGGTTGTAGCGATCTATGTCCTTTCAGAGTATTACGGCCGTAAGATAGGATATCGGTTAATGAATGAGGCATGTTCCAGACTTAAAGAATACGATACTGTATTTGTTTGGGTGCTTGAAGAAAACGAGAGAGCGATTCGTTTTTACCACAAATACGGTTTTGAATTTGACGGATGCAAAAAGGAGTGGCGCCTCGGCACACCGGTTTCTATCGTCCGGATGGTAATGAAAAAGTAATTTGAATTTACGGGTTGAAAACAAAAAGGTGAGTTTATGTTTGCAGAGGGATTCCCCAAAGAACTGAAACAGGCATATTTGCATACAGTATCGGTAATAAGTTTGAGGACTGTAAATAATGTTCCGGACGGCGCAGCCGATGGATACAATTCCGACCGGGAGATCTATGAGCTGAAGGATGGAAGCAGGATCCGTTTTCCATACAGGGTCTATTTTGAGGATGAGGATTCTGCTTATCTTCTTCTAGACGACCTTGAGAAAAGAATTTACGATTGTATTTTTACGAGGCATTGCGATGGACGTATAAGGGAAAAACATCTTAAAAATCTGTTGGCTGCCGGGGTACAGGAGTGGTTTATGCCATATATACTGCGGCTTTCCTCTGAATATGTGGTTGAGATCATAGAGATCCTATACGAAGCATTAAAGGGCAGAGATAATAGCATGATACAGGAGTTTGGCCTGAGAAATCCGATCCTTCTGAAACGGGCATTTATCAGAATGGAGAGTTATTGGAAATGCTATTACAAAGCCCGGTATCCGATATTTGAGGAGTATGTTGGAAGCAAACTGTTTGAGGAATGCTTTTTCCCGGCGCGTGCTTTAGGAAAGCTGGATTATATTGGTGATGCACTAACGTATACGTACAAAGGGAAAAAATATCTCCTGGCTTCCCAACCGTATGAACCGTGTCTGTATCTTTGCGAGCAGGACATACCGGTGTGCACGCTGCATAACGCATATAATACCTATGATCTCGTAAAAGCTTTTTCAGCGGGAGAAACGGTCACGACAAACTACGCAAAAGATTATGACAAGGAATTCGATGAAGCGGGCTTCTGCAGGGTCCTGGCGGCTGCGTTGGACAGCGGAAGGAAAGAAATGGATCTATTCTATGCCGCGAAACTGGCAAAAAAAGGATCATGATAGTTTGGTGTTTGTAAGAAACGAGGTCCTCATGGAATTTAGAATATTTAACTCTCTACCTTCTGATGCTGCCGGAATCCGCAGGGAGGTCTTTGTAGAAGAACAGGGTTTTTTGGAAGAGTTTGACAGCATTGACCCTACAGCGACACATATCGTGGTATACGATGGAAGCGATCCGGTGGGAACCTGCCGCGTTTTTTATGAAGAGAGACGCGCGTCCTATGTGTTGGGGAGACTCGCGATCCGCAAGAAATACAGAGGGAGAGATATAGGATCCTGGCTGCTGAAAGAGGCCGAGCAGGAAGTTAAAAAGAGGGGCGGAAGACAACTGATCCTCCATAGTCAGTGCGTGGCTTCGGGCTTTTATGCGAAGAACGGATACCGTGAATTCGGCGAGATCGATGACGATGAAGGATGCCCGCATATCTGGATGAAGAAAGAGTTATAATGATCCGGAGTTGTATGAAGGAGATGAAATTGTCTTTCCATTTGTACGCCGTAACAAATTAATAAACGGGAATGGAATACCATGAGAACAGAGAATGAGATCATCAAAAATGTATTGGATGTCGCCGAGGCCCGGGATGATGTCAGGGCGGTGATCCGGACGGAACTGCTTTTGCAGAGGGAATACCTCTATAGTTATCAGTTTTGCTTTATCGTGAATGACATTTCCGAATATGAGGATGATGAGGTTTTTGAAATATGCTTCGGAGATCGAATCCTTCTGTTTCGGGGAGACCGGAATTATCCGGAGATGTTTCAAAATACGAAGGCGCATCTGATGGTATATCGCGACGGGATAACGATCGTGATCAATGTCATGGACAGCGCGACGTTTCTCCAAAAGTATAACGGAGATGAAACACATGACAATGTCTGGATCGGAGAGACCTATCAAAAGCTTCTGGATAAAGACAACCTGCTGCCGGAGATCGAAAGGCTGACGGAAACGCAGACCATCTTTGCATCAGCCCCGGAGGAAAGGGAGTTTTGCGGCACCTGCAATGAATTCTGGTGGGTATTGAAAACCTTTGCGGAGTATACGCTGAGGGAAGAACTGCCGTCTGCGATGTTCTACCTGAATGTGGCAGTTCGGGATCTGCTTAACAAAATGGTAAGCTGGTACCTGTACCTGCGCGACGGAGAACCGGTGGATGTGGGGATCCTGAACTCAAGATTTGAAAAGCTTTTGGAAGAGGATCTGTTTCTGCTCTACAAGAAGACCTATCCGGATGCGGATTACGAGCATATGTGGCAGGCTTATACTGCCGTGACAGAATTGTGGAACAGGTTAGGAAGAGCCGTTGCCCAAAAGAGAGGGTTTTCCTATCCGGAAGAAACAGAGAAGAACATGCTGGAATTCATACGGGAATTGCGACGCCCTCGGTAATTATGGTACTTTCAGGAAAACCACATAAGGGGAACAACTATGGCAAATGAGAAGTCGTGCGGAGCGATCATCTATAAAATCGAGAATTATGTCAGAAAGTATCTGATCATCCGCGGAACCGGAAACTATCGGGGCGACTGCGGCTTTCCCAAAGGACATATGGAAGAAGGGGAAACCGAGCAGGATACTGCCATCCGGGAAGTGAAGGAAGAAACGGGGCTGGATATAGTCCCCCTGAATGGTTTCCGAACGGTTGATGAGCATACACTGGCACGGGAAGGCCGCCCGAATGACAGGAAGACGAATATTTATTTTCTGGCGGAATGCCCTGATCAGGACTTCGTCATGCAGAAATCAGAGGTTTCGGAAATCGTATGGATGGACTATGATGAAGCAATGAAAAGCATTCAGTACGAGGAGTCCAGAAGAGAGCTTACGGAAGCCGAACAGTATTTGAGGAAAATGAATAAGTATAAATTGATCATGCTTCGCGGAAATTCCGGGAGCGGTAAAACGACGGTAGCGAAGGGGCTGCAGGAACGGTTCGGCCGCGGTACCATGGTCCTTTCACAGGATATGATTCGAAGAGAAGTTCTTAAAGAACGGGATGGAGCAGATCCGCCGGCATTGCCCCTGATAAAACAGATGCTTAAGTATGGAAGCGAAAACTGCGAAGTGGTGATATTGGAAGGCATATTTATCGCAGACTGGTACCGTGAACTGTTTGAAGCAGCGATCGAAATGTACGGCTCTGAAATATATGCATATTATTTTGACATTCCTTTTGAAGAAACCGTAAGGCGCCATCAGACCCGGTCCAAAGCCGCTGAGTTTGGCGCTACTGAGATGCGCGAGTGGTGGAAGGAAAAGGATTATCTGGACCTGATAAAAGAAACCACCATCACGGAAGACAAGAGTAAGGAAGAGATCATAAACGAGATCTATTTAAGAGTTTGTAACGGATGATAAAAAGCATGGGGAAAGGAACGAAAACCATATGAAAATCATCATGATCCGTCATGGAGAACCGGATTATTCAAAGGATGCCTTGACCGAGAAGGGAGAGCGTGAGGCTGCCTGCCTGGCCAAGTGGATCCGCCGGATCGATCCGCAGGTATCTGCTTACTATGTATCGCCGCTCGGGAGAGCGAGACAGACCTGTGACATTTGCCTTTCGCCTCTGGGAAAGGAAGCGAAGGCCCTGCCGTGGGTCGAAGAATACACCGGGCGTACTGAAGATGAACGTTTAGGTATTGTTCGCCATGCCTGGGATTTCTATCCTGCTGACTGGACCCAGGACGCGTCGCTGTTTTCGGCCGATACCTGGCAGAATTCCCACTACTACGATAATCCTTCCTGCAAGGATGGCTATCGGGTGATCACAGAAGGGTTTGATGCTCTTCTGACGGAGTATGGCTACCGTCGGGATGGGCATGTGTATCGGACCGATTGGGGTGAAAACGGACCTTGTGAGGCAACGATCGTGATTTTCTGTCATATGATCGCGACCATGAGTGTGATCGCGCACTTGACCGGAATCGCTCCGCCGCTTTTGTGGCACGGCTTTTTCTGCGCGCCTACCGGCCTGACCGTGATTCAGACCGAGGAAAGGGATCCCGGCGTTGCATGGTTTCGGGTTCGGGCTGTCGGCGAGGTGGCCCACTTGCTTAGTGAAGGGGAACCGATCTCGGATTCCGGGTTCAAGGGGTGAATGAAAATGATCGATATAAGGATCGCCTCAAAAGAGGATAATGAATGCATCCATGAGTTTTTTCGGGATCATGCCGACCTTTGACCACCCAACCGGAAAACGCGCTCATCTTATGAACGTTTATACAAGAAGTGAATACCGCGGCCGGGGCATTGCCCGTAAAATGGTTGAATTGCTGATCGAGAGAACATGGGAAAAAGGTGTTACGGAGATCAGTCTTGATGCAACCTCGTTAGGAAGACCGCTCTATGAAAAACTTGGGTTTACGGCTTCTACAGAATGTATGGTTCTGACAAAAAGATAGTTCGATATTATACGATCAAGACAGAATAACAAGAGGAGAACCCCCCGTATGGAAATTAATAAGAAAACACTGCAGGATTATGCAAAAATACTTCGGGATGCAACGCCGTATAATGATGACACCGTTGGAATACGATATGTCGTGAAGGCAGATAAAAGGCGGAAAGACACGATCCGTAAGTACTATAAAGAAAAAGCGGGTCTGGACCTGGAGGCGATGGAACAGTCGCCGTTAACGACATGGGAAAAGGCGCTAAAGCTCGCGCAATTTGTCGCAAAGCTGGTTCCACATGACAACCAGAAAAAATGGATCAAAAATCTGAATGCGATATCGTTGTATGAATATGTAAAAGAGTATCCGACCGGTTTCAACTGCAGGTGGCACTCGATCCTGCTTAGCGAGCTCCTTTTAACCGTAGGAATCAAAAATACATTTATCACCTGCCTGCCGGAAGATAAAAATGACGGGGACTGTCACGTGGTAAATCATGTCTGGCTTTCGGAGAAACAAAAATGGGCCATGATCGACAGTGATATGACAGAGTATGCCACCACGAAAGAAGGGGATGTGCTGTCGCTGTTTGAGATGCGCGAACTCCTCCGCGATGGCGGGGACTTTGAAATATGTGCTCTTCCGGGCTTTGAGGATGCATGGTACGGATCTCCCGAGGGAAAGGAGTACCTTAAGTGCTATTGGGCTAAGAACCTATACTGGTTCGCGAGACATACAACCTACGGACTCAGTCTGGAGAGCAAGTGGCGTTTCGGAGATTCGTATGTATGCCTGATTCCTCCGGGATATGAATATAAAAAGGATGTAAAGTGTAAAGAGATCACCAATGAACAGGAATTTTGGGGGTGAGAAAATGGGTAAGGATAAGAAACTCAATGGTTGGAACTGGGATCTGTTTATTTCAGAAGATGAAAAACTGGTAGCGACATGCAATAACAGAAACGGCGTGTATGTTTATGACCTGGAGACGGGGGGGCAGATATTTAAGGCAAAAACGGTCAGCTATGTAGCTAAAATAGCGATCTCGCCAAACAAAAAGTATCTGGCTGCGAAGAATACCAGCGGAATGATAGCAATACTGTCCATGGAGAACGGCGAGGAAATATGCAGGAACAAAATGGCTGAGACCGAAGGCTATCCGATGTTTTTTACGGATGATAAATGTCTATTGGATTTCGATCAAAAAGGAAGGACGATGCTTCTGGACATCGAAAACAACTTCCGTATACTGGATGATATTAAAGAGAATGATAATGGGTATTCCCCATTTGCCTATCTGCATTATGACCGCTTCAGTAAGAACATTTATAAGATCGTGGACAGAGGGAGAGAGTATAAAACCGCGGTAGCTCTGGTGTCTGCTTCGGATCCGAACAGCATTTCCTATAAAGTTATACGGCAATTCAGCGGGCCCGCTCCGGACTGTATAAAGGGAATCTCGTTCTGCAGGGATCATATCTACTATCTGGACGCAGATAAAAAACACCTGGTGGTTACGGACAAGGATTTTACCGAAACGACCAAAATGCAGCTTCCGTTTAAGAAGGAAGAAGCCTATCGAGCGCTGCAAAAAATATGGGTTTCACCCTGTGAAAAGTATCTTTTTGTCTACCTGGGCGGTAATACGTCCGGATTATTTGAACTCGCATCCATGAAACTGATCCGGGAGTTTGAATATTATACGATCTCGGATTTTAAGATGATCGATGAAGACAGAAGATACATTATCTCCACTTGGGATGGAAGTTATTTAGGGGACGTATAAACGGGCGGTGATACCGTTCGATGTTAAAGCGGAACCGATTATATCCGATATGAGTATTCGTTTGGCATCGCTCCGGATGAACTCATTTTGACGGAAGTTTGGCGCGACGTGCAGGCGATCGAGATTCATAAAAACAGTGATCATTTTGCAAAGCTTGGTTAACTCAAGGCGGAATACGTCGAAACCACGGAGTTCATGAAGTTCAGCGGAGAACAGGAATAAAAAAGGAGGATTTAAAGGATGGAATTTACAACCGATATCTTAAGCGTATTTGATAAGAAATGGGCTCTGCTCACAGCGGGAAATGAAGAGAAGTTCAACACGATGACCATTAGCTGGGGCGGACTCGGAACCCTTTGGGGCCGGCCTGTGGCGACGGTTTATGTGCGGACATCCAGATACACACACGATTTCATGGACTCCGAAGAATACTTTACGGTAAGTTTCTATCCGGAAGCGTGCAGGAAGATCCTCGGCGTGCTCGGCTCGAAGTCCGGCCGGGACATGGATAAGATGAAAGCCTCCGGGCTTACGCCGGTTCAGGCAGGCGCATCCGTGTCTTTTGAAGAGGCTGAGGTCACGCTGGTTTGCAAAAAGATGTTTAAGCAGCAGCTGGATGTGGCGAATATGCCGAACGATGTAGCCCGGGCCATGTATGAGGGACTGGCGCCGCACGATATGTATATCGGTGAGATCGTGGAAGTCATCCGGAAGGCATGAGCTTTCGGATTTATAAAAGGGAAGAACGAAAGAGGGGGAGTGAACCGTATTGTTTACGAGTAGGGTTACGGTAAAGATCAAAAAAGATAAAAAGTATTTGCAATATATAAAGATCATAAGAGAATATGATGACTCTCTGTCCATGACTCATATAAAGGATTCCATGGAAAAAGGAGAAGTGGTTTTCGCGTTTGATCCCAAAGTTAACCCCATAATCCATAACGGTAAAGACAACTCCGATTATTTTCTGGGAGATCTGTTTTTAAAAACCCTGAGAGCTTTGAAGAAAGCAGGGGCTGCTATGACAGTCATAGAAGGGGATCACGAACTCCTGGAGTTTTCAAAAGTATCTTCTTCTAAAGCGAATGTCGAGGAACTGATTGGAAAACTGTTCGAGGCTAAGGATGGAGAGAAAGCGTTTAATGCGATCGATAAGTTGGAAAAGGCGGCGAAAAAGAACGAAGCGAAAAGAGCCTGTATCATTGAGGCTATGATGAAGTATTCAGAAGAGACATCCATGACTCATTTGAGGTCTCTCATTATCCCGACGATCAACGATCTTGTGAAAGAGAATGAGATTCGATATGCAGACTACTATAGAGAGAAGATACAGCATGGCAACAGTTCCGAGGCATTTTGGGCGATAAAGGGATATGCCGTGGTTATGCAGAAATCAGCGTATGAATTTCTGGTGGATGCATTGCTCCGCGGTTATTTGGACATGGAGTGCAGAGCATTGATCGTGTGTGAATTATCACATCTGTCCGACCAGCCATTCGATTTAGGGAGTCCATATGAATTAATACACTGGAAAATCAAAAACCTAAGACTGGCCGAAATAGAAAAGTGGAGAGATGCTGGATATCCGGATGGGAGTGGATACGAAGATCCGCAAGTACACGAATGCCTGCGGGAACCGAAGACCTCAGCTGAAAAAGTGTATGCATCGCTCAATGCTAAGCTACTCAAGAGAAGAGAAGGACATAAAGACAAGGCGCATCCGGAATTTTGGCTGGTACAAGCAACCGATGATGACATAGAGATGATCAAGAAGGAGCTGAACCCACCGAATTCGTATCTGGATTTTCTGATGAAGGCTTCTCCTCTAGGTGTCGAAATGAAACTGAAAGACTATGGTCCAGTTTGGTTGATTGGAGCGCATGATCTGATCGATGCTCAGGCCGGATATGCTTTAATTCCCAGAGAGAATACCAAGATCGCAGACTGGCCGAAGAACTATATCGTAGTTGCTACATGCTTAGCGGATCCGTTCTGCATAGATGCCCAGCAGGAGAATTCACCGGTTTATTACGCAATGCACGGCATGGATGAATGGGATTTTGAAGAGGCATTTCCGTCCTTCATTTCCTTCCTAAAGGCGTTAAAGTAGTTCTATTCTTTTTGATAATCGGACGAAGATCTACTTAGAAAGGAGTTTCTTGCAAAACCCCAACTGTACGCTAAACGTTGCGTTGCTTGTGTTCCATTCTGCCGATGGGGTGCTGTATCTGGAAGATAAGGGCTCCGCGGAAGGAACCAAGCGCTGGCTTTCATTTATCAGTGGCTTGTATAAGCGAATCGTAAAAAAGGAGTTTCCCAAAGGGAAAATGCCCTACGACCCGCAACTAACACGGGTGCAGGCATATAAACTGAAAAAGAATCTTACCGAAAAGGAGATGGTTTTCATCACTCCGATCGAATAACAAACCCGGATTTAGATTGAAGAATGAAGATCAATCATGAATCGGTAGCTTATACGCAAAAGAACAGATGCCCGGGAAGTTTCCCGGGTGATCAAGGCAGGGGCAGGGGTCTGGATTGCGTTTCATCCGAACGAATCTTTCGGCTTATGATCTGCATGAACCGGTAGTCCAATTTCATGTTTCCGATCATGAGGAGGATCGCCGCAGGGACCGAAACGATCGAAGCAGTGTTCCAGTTCATAAGACCGGCACACCTTATGAGGATAAGAATGCTTATCGGCAGGCAGATCACACTGGTGATCACACAGGGGATGTATTTCCGGATATATACCGTATGTCCGATGTGGATGAAGAAATGACCTGTGAGGGCCATGAATATGCCGAACCAAAGGCCGTGGAGAACATCGCACGGGAAATAATATGCCAGAAGGCTGACGCCGAAGAAGGGAATGAATTCTTCATAGACCCCAAGGGCAAATGCCTCATGGGTCAGTCCGCGATAAGGCTTCATTACCTTCGGAAAACGGTCAAAAAGATAGGGGTTTCGTTTGAAGAACCAGAGAAATCCGGCGATCTCTTCCATGTCGTGAAAGATGAACAGAATCGGTAAAAGTAAAATGTAGTCTCTCATGAGTACCTCCTGTAAAAAAGTGACACATTTGTGTCGTTTGTGATATAATACAATGTGGCGCGGTGAAAGTAAACACAAAAACCCGAAGATACACAATCTTGCTAAAAAGTGTCACTTAGGAGGAGCAGCATGTTTGAAACGAAGAACCCCTCGGCGATACGATCTCAGAAGGAGATCACGGAAGCATTGATCCGATTAATGAATGCAGCTCCGTATGAGGAGATTTCTGTCAAGCAGATCCTGTTGGAGGCGAAACTGGCCCAGAAGACCTTTTACAGAAACTTTGAATCCAAGGACGATGTGCTGCTATCCCTGATCCGAACGATCATCCGTGAATACTTTGAGACCGTCGATCATGGCGACGTGGATGTTCTGACGACTATATTCGACTTTGCTGTTAAGAACCGGGAACTTCTGGAACAGCTGGAAAGAAATCATATGCTTTATGTGGTGCTTCAGTGCATGAATGACTACATAGGCTTTCATAAGGAGAAGCGGGTCGGGGAGAACAACCCGTTTGTCCGGCTGTTTGAAGGACTTGATTCCGAGTATCTGGTCGCCCTGAATATCGGAGCGATCTGGAATGTGATCACGCTTTGGATCCACAAAGGGATGGAGGAAGATCCGAAGCATATTAAGAATTCGATCCGGCAGTACCTGAAAAGGATGGGGGCGTAGCGTCCTAAATAGACGGAATAAAAGATGGAGGATGAGGTTTGGAGACGCACGAGTACGGAAACCGGGAGGCGCAGATGGTTCTGGTCCAGCCGGTCGACGACCATGATGAAGAGTTGATAGAGCTTGAACTGGAGGCCATCCGGAAAGAATACGGAGAGGACTTTCGTTTGATCACATTTAAGATCACTGACTGGAACCGGCAGCTCTCTCCGTGGGAGGCTCCGGCCGTATTCGGCAGGGAAGGCTTCGGAAACGGCGCGGCTGAAACGCTTCGCGAGATCCTGGAGTATTGCGGCGACCGGACGAAGACCTACTGCCTCGGCGGCTATTCGTTAGCGGGGCTTTTTGCCTTGTGGGCAGCATACCGGACCGACCTGTTTCAAGGGATCGCGGCAGCATCGCCCTCCATGTGGTTCCCTGGGTTTGCCGAGTTTATGAAGGAAAACGAGATCCGGACCCGGCGCGTGTACTTAAGCCTCGGCGACCGGGAGGCGAAGACCCGCAACCCCGTCATGTCAACCGTCGGCGACCAGATACGCGAAGCGCACGCGCTGCTGTGCGGACAGAGCATTGACTGCACCCTCGAATGGAATGCGGGCAATCATTTTGTGGACTCTGATAAGAGGACGGCGAAGGCGTTTCTGTGGGTGATGAAAGAAAAATCGTTCTAGTATGTGGAGTAAATATGAGTCAAAAGCAAAACTATATTCAAAGTATTAGAAGCAAGGTAGGACATGATAAGATAATCCTGGCATTTGCCGGGGGATGTATCTTTAACTCGAAGGGGGAAGTGCTCTTACAAAGACGGGGTGACACGGATAAATGGGGATTCCCGGGAGGGGCCATAGAACTGGGGGAGACTCCGCAAATGGCAGCCATAAGGGAGGCGAAGGAAGAGACCGGACTTGATGTTAAGATTGGCAGAATAATAGGTGTCTATACGGATCTGGATATCACCTATTCAAGCGGTGATAGGGCTCAAAGTATAGTAGTGGCATATGAACTTATTAATGTTGGTGGAGAACTGTTCTGCGATCAAATCGAAACCAAAGAATTAAGGTATTTTTCGAAGAATAATAAGCCCCGGTTGTTTACTAAGTCTCACGATGACTTATGGAATGACATTTGGGACTGAGATTGACGAATATTAGGGAAAGGGATAGATCTTATTTATCCGCTGTAGCGGAGAAGAAGCATGAACGCTGTAAAAAACCTGAATGGCAGGGTACGAAGAAAGGAATAACAAGATGAGAGAAATTCGAATGATGAAAAGAAAAATGACGAGTGCGATCGCCGAGGTGGAAGGGGATTCGGCTGTCGAGATCGCGCAGAAGTTGTGCGTTGTTTTGGAAACGGACATGTGCACTTTAGTCAATCTGGGTCAGGGAAAGCAGGCTGTACTTATGGTGGCGGAGGAGCGTAAACCCATGTCGAGTAACGTTGTGACCCTGTCGATCATGTTTACGGATGACGGAGAGTATCTGAAGGCTGTTATTGTCGCAACCGGTGGTAGCGAGGATTTTTGGCTCCTCGGGGACGGACCCGACGATAAAGCTGCAGCACGGGCTGAAATCGAACTGACTAACCTCGGGTTTAATATTGTGGAGATCCCTTTTGTATAGACATAATGTGCTGTGCCTGATATACTGTAAGTGGGGGAGAAAACGTGGCTACGAAGGGAAAAGCAGATGAATATTAAAACGATCCAGTGCCCTGCTTGCGGCGGTAATCTGAACATCGAGAACATTAATCAGTCGTTGTTTTACTGCCAATACTGCGGTGCAGCGGTACAACTGGAAACGGATCGAAATAAAGGGTATGATCTGGAACATGGGCGGCTGGATGCCCGCGGCGAGATGGCGGACACGATCCTGAAAGGGATCGAGAAGATCAAACCTGAACTGATCCACAACGGCAACGCAGACTAAGATTAAGTACTATCCAAGCGTCATTAACCAATATAAAGTGGATCTGAGCATATCCAGAACGTCCGGACTGAACCCCCGGGTCTTCATGGCGTTCTTAAAAGGCCTGGGGGTGCTGCTTTTCGGAGCATTCTTCGTAGTGGCTCTCCATAATACCGTTCCGAAACCGCTCTTCCTCCTGCTCGAAGTACTCGTTGGGGGAGCACCGATCTATTTTCCGGTCATCGGTCTCTTTTTGTTGATGCGGACGAACTCCCAGATCAAGCAAAAGATATCCCGTACGGAGAAAATGTTGGAAAAAGCTCGCAGGGATTATGCCGAATCGGAAGCCTATCTTTCTCAAAATGCAGAGGTTGAGATCCCGCCGCGTTTCCGCTCGGAGCAGGCGATCGACTATATGATCCGGGGCTTAAAGGCCAGGGAGTTCATTTCCCTGGATCAGGCTTTGTTTCGGTGCGAGGAAGCCATGGCGCGAAATGAGATTCCGAATCGTTATCTGGATTTCTGAAGCGAATAAAATGTGAAAGACCGCGTGACGACAACGGGGTCAGAATGTGATGTAAGGAACCGCAGATGTGAGATGTCAGGCTCCAGCGGCACGGGGGGCAGGGATGAAAAAAGCTTTAATAATTATAGTCAATGTGATCATTATCGCTGCGATACTGGTCTTCGTAGTTCTCTACTCCGGATATGAAAACGGGGATTCTTACCATAGGCAGATCGAACATTTTGAAAATACAACGATCACCATGGAGCAGGTGACGGAGAACTATCTGGAAGGCGAGCAGAGAGTCTGCGATGTATGGGCGCAATACATCAATGAGGGGAAGATGACTCTGGAGGAGGCGACCGCTTATATCCGGAATTCGCATGTCCTGGAGAATACATCGGCTCACCTGATTCTGCTCGATACGCTGGACGGCCTGTCCACGCGTCCGAAATTGGGGACGGACGCTGAATACGAAGTATCCTATGGGCGCATGGCGCTCCTGGATGACGTGGGCTGGATCAATGAGATCGGAAAGTCGATCAATATTACCCGCGCCTATACAAATCCGATGAACGGGGAGCAGTCGCTGGCTTTCTGCAACAACATTACACTGCATGATCCGGAAAGCGGCACGCCCAAAGCGGCGGTGCTGCTTCGAGTGATTCCCATCTCGGCGCTGGAACAGAAATGGGTGTTTCCGCAGACCGAGCTGGTAAATGCGGAACTGTCCATGATCGATGCCAACGGCGATTACATACTTAAAGGCTACAGTTTTAAGAACTCCAGTTTTTTTGAGTTCTACAAATCCTATAATTCAACGGATCTGGAAACGTCGAAGGAATTATTCGGCCGAATCACTTCATCGACCGGGAATATCTCCATGAACAACTCACACGGCGAGGAGTGTATCCTGGCCTATACCCCTATATCGGCTACGGCAGGCTGGACACTGTTGGGACTCGTGCCGGCGCAGGATCTGAAGGTCAAGACCGGCAACTGGTGGCTGATCGGAGTCGTGTCCGTCGGGCTGGTGGTTCTGTTCCTCTGTGATCTGTTCCATATGCTTTACCTGAATAAACGTCTCCAGATCACTGCCAGGAATGCAGAGGCGGCCAATAAAGCAAAGACCGATTTCCTATCCACTATGTCCCACGATATCCGGACTCCGATGAATGCCATCATTGGCCTGACGGCGATCGCCGAGAAGAACCCCGGAGATGTGGAAGCGACCAAGGAAAACCTGCGGAAGATCAGTCTCGCGGGCAATCATCTGCTGACGCTCATCAACGATATTCTGGATATTTCAAAGGTGGAGAGCGGAAAACTGAAATTGAGCCCGATGACGTTTTCCATCGTGGAAACAGTCGAAAATCTGGTGAATATCTCTCAGCCGATGATCAAGGAAAAGAATATCGACTTTAGTTTTAACATTGATCGGATGGAGAAGGAATACTTATATACAGACCAACTCCGTCTGAACCAGATCTATATCAATATACTGTCAAACGCGATCAAATATACGGAACCGGGCGGACGTGTCAGCGTGAAACTGAGCGAGCAGGAAAGCCAGGTGCCCGGCTGCACACAACTGACCTATGTGGTAGCGGATACGGGCATCGGAATGAGTCCGGAATACATGGAGGACATGTATAAGCCTTTCTCCAGGCAGGTGGACAGCCGCGTCAACAGCATTCAGGGAACCGGTCTGGGTCTGGCGATAACGAAGCAGATGGTCGAACTGATCGGCGGAACGATCGATTGCCAGAGTGAACAGGGGAAGGGAACCACGTTCACGGTCGCTTTGGACATCCCCGTAGCCGAAAGGCAGCGGGAAGACATGCGGCTGGATCCCATGGACGTCCTGATCATCGATGACGATCCGGTCACCCTTCAGACGGGCGCAGATACCTTGCGCTCTCTGGGCGTTGCCGTGGAGCAGGCAGAAAGCGGTTCGGAAGCCCTGGAACGGATTGGCCGCAGGCATGATTCCGGGCAGGATTACAATGTCATCATCGTGGACTGGAAAATGCCTGAAATGGACGGAATCGAAACAGTCCACCGGATCCGTTCAAAGATCGATGCAAACATTCCGATCCTGCTGATCTCCGCATATGACTGGTCGGATATCGAGGATAAGGCGAAGGCAGCGGGAGCGAACGGCTTTGTCACAAAACCTCTGTTTCGTTCCACCCTCTATGATAAGATCAACGACCTTATCGGAAAGAAGTCCGCATCGACCCAGCCGGAAGACGATTATTCCGATCTGAAAGGGCTTCACATTCTGGTAGCTGAGGATAATGATATCAACTGGGAGATCGTTTCTGCCATGCTGTCCATGTTCGGAATGACTTCCGAGCGCGCGGAAAACGGGCGCATCTGCGTGGATAAGATGAGCACGGCGACAGAGGGCAGTTATGCTCTGATCTTTATGGATGTACAGATGCCTGAAATGAATGGCCTGGATGCGACCCGAGCCATACGGAAACTGGAAGATCCGTGGGCTTCCTCCATTCCGATCATCGCGATGACGGCGGATGCTTTCTCCGAAAACATCACGGAATGTCTGGAAGCGGGAATGAACGGACACATTGCTAAGCCGATCGATGTTAAATTGGTAATCAAGGAGATCCGAAAGAGCAGGGAAGGGAGATGACAGTTATGAGAAAGACGTTATGTATCGTTTTATCGTTGATAATGATCCTGAGCCTGACGGCGTGTGGCCGGGAAAAAAAGGGGACAGAGGAGAAAGACTTTAAGCCGGCTTTGGACAAGTCGACAAACTGCCATATCCGGGTAGCCGGAGGTTATGACAACTTTGAAGCGCTGGAGGCGGAATTCGACCGTTTCAACGAACAATATCCCAATGTCGAACTGGTGTATACCAAGGTGGATGACTATAATAATATGATCGGCACGGTCCTGAACGGAAACGACGCGCCGGATATCTATGTCAATTACTCCTGGATGTACGGCAGGGACCAATACAAAGCATCCATTGACCATGCCGAAAACCTGGCAGATTCGAAACTGGGGCTGAATCTGGACTGTATCCGAAGCAATATCCTCCTGAATACGGAGGACGGCACACTTCCGATGGTTCCGGTCTTCGCAAATACCTATGGTATGCTGGTGAACCAAAGCCTGTTTGAAAAAGAAAACCTGAAAGTTCCCACGAACTATCAGGAGATGGTCGAGGTGTGTGAAGCGTTCCGGAAGAAGGGATACAAAAACCCGATCATGGGTTTCACCAAAAAGGAGACGACCTCGCTGTTCACACTCACGATCTACCCGTTCTTCTGCAAAGCCATGGCGCAGGATAAAGAGGCCGTCCGTAAGTTCAATGCGTTGGATGCATCCGCAGGAGAGTATATGCGTTCTTCCATAGAGACCGTAACTCAGTTCCTGAAAGGCACCCGCGTGGATCTTGCTGCATGTGATGCGATCGAAAACAACTATGATGCCGTGATCCTTCGCTTTTTCGAAGGGGATTTGCCCATGATGGCCTGCTCCGGGTATACCGTTTCCGGAACCAAGAAACGCGAAAGCCGTTCCGAGGCATTCATCGCAAAGCCTTTTA
>ONPC01000198.1 GCA_900319565.1 uncultured Eubacteriales bacterium
CGTCTGGTTATTTAAGAAAGTTTAAGGAGGTAACTACGATGGATGTAAAGAAAGTTTCTGAGAATATTACCGAGAAGGTTTCCGCTGCCGGTACGAAGGCGGAGGAAGCGATCCGTAATGCTGCGGATAAGGTTGGCGAGAAGCACGGCGCACCGAAGTGCTGCCCGAACTGTGGTTCCGCGAACTGGCATTTGGTTGAGACCGATACGAATAAGTTTTCTTTAGGTAAGGCGTTCCTGGGAACGGTATTTTTGGGACCGCTCGGACTGGGCGTTGGTGCGCTTGGTAAGCAGAAGGAGCGTTGGTTCTGCAGCGACTGCAAGTACAGCGCAGAGTATGCAAAACTGAATGCAAATTTCACGGATGTAAGCTTGTGATAGGTCCGCAAAGCAGACCTATCACGTCATTATAAGATGAACCGGGACCGGAGCGTAGCTCTCCGGTCCCGGTTTTTTAATCGCTTTTTGGGGGCGCCTCGTTGTTTGTTGTGGTCAATGCAGCCCTACTGCTAAGAAAATAAGCGATGAGAAAAAAGATTGACAAAACGGATAGGGAGAGGTAAAATTTTGTTACAGAAGCGGATCAAATAAGGAGGTTGCTCATAATGCTTAAGAGACTATGGTTGCTTTTATTATTCCCACTAGTTTGGGCATTCTCATTGGTCCATTTCTGGTGTTTTATGGCTCCAGATGGCGGCATGGGATATACGATCTTGTATTACTTCATACTATTTCCAGTCGCGATTTTTGGAACATCGTTCTACATTGGGCGAAAGGATTTATTTGGGCGTCGGAATTGGTTGTTTTGCGGACTTTATGGGATCATGACGATAGTATCATATTATTGCACATTTCCATTGGCTCATGATTTGGCTTCCGAAAAGGTGGATGCACCGGATATAGGGCCTTTATTGATCGGAGGAGTTATATTAGCCTTTATTTCGGCTCTCGGGTTGATGTTCGGAATGGTGAAGAGAGGCGGTTATGCAAGAGGATGAAAGCAAGGTCTTGACATGACAGCCTGTGCATGCTAGAATTTTCATGTAGGTTCGGCATGGTCGAGCCCATAAAAAGGAAAACCGAAGAACGGGAATAGTAATACGAGATTGACGAAACCAGAGAGCCGCGGTGGTGGAAAGCGGCAAACGTATCTCGAATGAATGGCCCCGGTAGGGCGGGAGGAACGGCCGTAAGGCTTAGTAAAACCCGACGCACACCCACGTTACGGGACTTGAGTGGATGATTTTTCATCAATTGAGGTGGTACCACGAGCTTGAGAATATCGGCATTGGCCGTAAGATAAGCGCGCCCTCATGTAAGGTTTGAATTACCTTGCATGAGGGCTTTTTTTATATTTCGTACACCAAAGTACAACCGAACGCCCGTTTGGTGTACAGAATGAAGCTTCCTGAGGCATATAAAAGACCAACGAAACACGAAGCAACACAGAAATACAAACGAAAGGTTTACCCGCCCGGACAGGGCGGAGAAAAAAGGAGAGAAAGTATGGCAAAAACAAACAATGAGATCCCTTACAAGATCTATCTGGAGGAAAGTGAACTGCCGAAGCAGTGGTACAATCTGCGCGCGGATATGAAGAAGAAGCCTGCGCCGCTGCTGAACCCGGGAACCGGAAAGCCCATGACGCTGGATGAACTCAGCGTGGTATTCTGCCGCGAACTGGCGAAGCAGGAACTGGATAATGACACGAAGTTCATTGACATTCCCGAGGAGATCTATCAATTCTATAAGATGTACCGTCCGGCGCCGCTGGTACGCGCGTACTTTTTGGAGCGTGCGCTCGGAACCCCCGCGAAGATCTACTATAAGTTCGAGGGCAACAATACTTCCGGCAGCCATAAGCTGAATTCGGCCATCGCCCAGGCTTACTATGCGAAGAAGCAGGGCCTGAAGGGCGTTACCACAGAGACCGGCGCCGGCCAGTGGGGCACCGCGCTCTCCATGGCATGTGCGTTTTTGAACATGGACTGCCAGGTTTATATGGTAAAGGTTTCCTATGAGCAGAAGCCGTTCCGCCGTGAGGTCATGCGCACATATGGCGCGAAGGTAACCCCTTCACCGTCCAATACTACGAACGTAGGACGAAAGATTCTGGAAGAATTCCCGGGAACGGGCGGTTCTTTGGGCTGCGCGATCTCCGAGGCTGTTGAGGCAGCGGTTTCCCAGGAAGGCTACCGTTACGTGCTCGGTTCCGTTTTGAACCAGGTACTGCTGCACCAGTCCGTGATCGGCCTGGAGGCAAAGGCTGCGCTCGATAAATACGGCGTGAAGCCTGACATCATCATCGGCTGCGCAGGCGGCGGCTCCAACTTGGGCGGACTTATTGCCCCGTTCATGGGTGAAAAGCTGCGCGGCGAGGCAGATTATCGGATCATCGCTGTAGAGCCGGCATCCTGCCCGAGCTTCACCAGAGGCACCTATGCATACGATTTCTGCGACACCGGTGCTGTGTGCCCGCTCGCAAAGATGTACACCCTGGGTTCGACCTTCATGCCGTCACCGAACCATGCCGGCGGGCTGCGTTACCACGGCATGAGCTCGACATTGTCCGAACTGTACGATCAGGGCATGATGGAAGCGAGAAGCGTAGAGCAGACGTCCGTATTTGCGGCGGCCGAGCAGTTCGCCCGCGTGGAGGGCATCCTGCCGGCACCGGAATCCAGCCATGCGATCCGTGTTGCGATCGACGAAGCACTGAAGTGCAAGGAGACCGGAGAGGAGAAAACTATCCTTTTCGGCTTGACAGGAACCGGATATTTTGATATGGTAGCATATGAGAAGTATAACAACGGTGAAATGTCCGATTACATCCCCACGGATGAGGATATCGCCAAGAGCCTTGCGAAGCTTCCCAAAGTGCCGGGCGAGAACTGACCGCGATCTGTTACGAAGAGAAATAAGATCCGTGTAACGGACTTTTCGAAGACAGGCGGGTCGAAGGATCCGGCAGATGACAAGCAGGTATTAGACCCGCCTATCATTCGAAATAATTTAGAAGAAGGTGAATTGTTATGAAAAAGGACTTGGACTGGTCGAGCTTGGGCTTCGGCTACATTGCAACGGATTATCGTTATTCTTCTAAGTTCAAGGATGGCGCATGGGATGAAGGTCAGTTGATCACCGACAGTATGATCACACTCAGCGAGTGCGCAGGTGTATTTCAGTATGCACAGACGATCTTTGAAGGCTTGAAGGCGTATTCTACGAAGGATGGACACATCGTGTGCTTCCGTCCTGACCTGAATGCAGCTCGTATGGCAGACTCCGCAAAGCGTTTGGAGATGCCTGTATTCCCTGAGGATCGTTTTGTAGACGCTGTTTGCCAGGTGGTAAAGGCGAACCAGGATTGGGTTCCCCCCTATGGCAGCGGTGCAACTTTATATATTCGCCCGTATATGATGGGCACGAACCCCGTTATCGGCGTTAAGCCGGCTACGGAATACGAGTTCCGTGTATTTGCTACACCGGTAGGCCCGTATTTCAAAGGCGGCGCAAAGCCCATCGTTATCAAGGTCAGCGATTTCGACCGTGCGGCACCGCATGGAACCGGCCACATCAAAGCCGGCCTGAACTATGCCATGAGCCTGCATGCGATCGTAACTGCGCATGAAGAGGGATTTGCCGAGAACATGTATCTCGATCCCGAAAGCCGTACGAAGGTCGAAGAGACCGGCGGCGCAAACTTTATCTTCATCACGAAGGACGGCACGCTGGTAACTCCGAAGTCGGACAGCATCCTGCCTTCCATCACCCGCCGCTCCATCATGTATGTTGCGGAGAAATATCTGGGCATGAAGGTGGAGCATCGTCCCGTATACTTCGATGAGGTAAAGGATTTCGCAGAGTGCGGCCTGTGCGGTACCGCAGCCGTTATTTCTCCGGTAGGCCGTATCGTTAACCACGACACCGTGATCGACATCCCGGCCGGCATGGAAGAAATGGGACCTTGGACGAAGAAACTGTACGATACATTGACCGGAATTCAGATGGGCAGCATTGAAGCACCCGAAGGCTGGATCAAACGGATTTGCTGATACCAGGCTCGAAAAGTCGAAGATGCGAATGCTCGCATTCGCAATCGAGACCTTGAGAGCCGCCCAAACATGAGACGGCCC